>DXMG01000060.1:0-5694 GCA_019414325.1 Collinsella sp.
GTCGATTATCGAACAGGCGACCGAGGTACACGACCACCCAGAGATCACTGAGTCGCTTGCAGGGTCCTTGGCCCGAGACAAAGCCGAACACGCCGAGACCGAGCGAGAAGTCGCCCAGCTCGAGGCCACCGAGGACGCGGTGCGCGAGCGTACCCGCGACTCACGCATCAAATTCACCGGCGCCATCGTCTGCATTGTCGCCGTGATTCTAGTGATCATCCTGATCTGGCTGTTCGCGAGCAAGTAAACCAGCTGCCAAAAAACGTTCAACGCAGTTGCGGTGAGATAGTTCCTGTTTAGTCCTCAATAAGGCCAATTCAAGAACTATCTCACCGCAACCTATTTAGATCGACGCAAGGCAACCTATCCCTCTTGCACCAATCTCTTGACATAAGGACTGTCCCCAAGTGCCGACACAAAAGGAACGTCCCCAAGTGCCAACAAAGGCGACGCCGATGCCTTGGCAAAGTCAGCGAAAACCCGCCAGAGCGAGCAAGGTGCCTTGAAACGAGGCGGCATTGACCTTCTGGTCATGCCGCGCCGAAGTTGAAAGGCAGATTGCCGCTCTGGCGGGTTTGCAGCGTCGAGCCGTTACGCGGTTCGTAGAACCGCGTAACTAACAAATGAGCATCGCGTCGCCAAAGCTGAAGAAGCGGTAGCGCTCTTCGATAGCAGCGGCGTAGGCATCCATGATCTGGTCGCGGGTGGCAAGCGCGCTCACGAGCATCATGAGCGTGGAGCGCGGCACGTGGAAGTTTGTGATCAGCGCGTCGACCACGTGATAGGTCGATCCGGGCATGAGGTAGAGCTGCGTCGTGGCGTTCTCGCGCACCACGATGTCACCGCGGCCAAGTGTATCGACCCCGTCCTCGCGGCCCTCAAAATAGCGCGCCGTCACGGCCGGATCGGACACCGGTGCCTCAGCGTCAAAGGCGCTCTCGAGCGAGCGCACTGCGGTGGTACCGACAGCAATCACGCGGTGTCCCTCGGCCTTAGCCTTATGCACGGCGTCGACAACCTCCTGCGACACGTGGTAGCGCTCGGTGTGCATGACGTGCTGCGTGGGGTCGTCCTCCTCCACCAGACGGAAGGTATCAATACCCACCTCGAGTTCGACAGCGGCAAACTTGGCACCCTTGGCCTCGATGGCAGCCATAAGCTCGGGCGTAAAGTGCAGACCCGCCGTGGGAGCGGCAGCCGAGTGCTCCTCCTTCATGGCGTAGACGGTCTGGTACTTCTCGGGATCGCCCTCGTAATCGGTAATGTAGGGCGGCAGCGGCACGTGACCGGCAGCATGAATGGCCTCGTCGAGCGTGCGCGGCTCGCCGGCGGCATTGCAGCCGGCCGGCTCAAAGCGCACCAGACGGCCTCCGCGGCTGTCGGTGACAAAGTCGACGACCTCGG
Organism: Collinsella sp.; assembly: GCA_019414325.1. GTDB lineage: Bacteria > Actinomycetota > Coriobacteriia > Coriobacteriales > Coriobacteriaceae > Collinsella. The sequence continues at coordinate 1,405 of DXMG01000060.1, forward strand.
CCGTCAGCACCACGGGCGCGCCCTCGGGCGCATGGGCGCCGCCGGCGCGATACTCAATATGAACACCGGGCTTCAGGCGCTTACCCGGCTTGACCAGGCACTCCCAAACGTGGCCCAGCGGGTCAACATCCTCACGGCGCTTGAGCAGCAGCGTCTCGACCACGCCACCCGAGCCGGCTTTGCGACCGATCAGGCGGGCCGGCATCACACGCGTCTTGTTGATGACGAGCACATCGCCCGGCTCGATATAGTCGATGATGTCGCGGAAGATGCGGTGCTCAACGGTACCGCCGTGCTCCAGCGGCTTCCCCGCCTGGGAGCCCTTGCGATCCACCACCAGCAGGCGGCAGGAGTCGCGCGGCTCGGCTGGAGCCTGGGCGATCAGTTCCTCAGGAAGGTTGTAGTCAAAATCATCGGTACGCATAGACACGTCGGATACTCCTTATATAGCTAAAGTCCGCTCTACATCCTAGCAGGCTGACGTCCCAAATGAACTACTTTTTGGCGGCTTTGCGCTCGTCGCGGATGCGGGCGCGATCCATGGCCGCCTCGACCGCCGAGAAACGGCAGCCGCAATAGTTCTGCCGATACATGCCCAGCTCGCGCGAGCGGCGCGTAGCCTCGGGGTAGTACGGGCGAAAATCGCGAATCACCGGGGTGAGCCCATGGGCGGCCGCCAAACGCTCAAGCACGTCATTGCAGGTATCGAACAGCTGATACGGCGAGACGGCGAGCGTCGTGCCCACAAACTCAAACCCGCGCTCCTGGGCCACGCGGCATGCCTCGGCCAAGCGCAAGGCATAGCACGAGCGACAGCGACGGGGCCGATCGGCACCCAGCGGGGCCACGCCGGCCTCCCAGCGCTCGCGGTCCTCCCCCGCCTCGATGAGCTCGATGTCGCCATCGGCACACCACCGGCGCAGCTCGTCCAGACGCCGCCGCCATTCATCGCGCGGTTGAATATTGGGATTGGTCCAGCAAATCGTGGGCTCAAACCCCTCCTCGCGCAGCAGGCGAACCGGCTCAAGCGAGCATGGTGCACAGCACGCATGCAGCAACAACGACTTCATCGACATCCCCGTCCCAGAAAACTCACCCCGACATCATGGCAGCTAAAATAGCCCCGTCCCAAAAAGACTACTTTGCGAAAAAGCGCACGCCAAAGGACGTATCCTCGCAGGCGACGATACGGCGGTCGCGCAGAATGGTCCGCACGTAATACCAATCACCCACACAGCCCGACAAGTGCAGACCAGCCGCCAGGTAGCACAGCAGCGGATAGTCCGAGAACGCAAACCCCAGGGCAAATGCTGTCGTCACAACAACCGTCGGCGCCAGGCAAACCGCCATGTACCGCCGGCGCGAATACACAACGCCCTCGGCGCAGGCATAGATCATCGCCGTCTCGCGATTCGCCCCAAAGGTCACCTGCGCGCCCGCAGGCGCCAGCAGCTTAAAAAACACCGCATGCACCAGCTCGTGCACGGCAAACGATGCCATTGAGACCGCAGCCAAGCCGACTATCCAGCCCACGACAGCCATCCAGCCGCCCGCCTCAGCCGCGTCCAAGTCCGCAGGCCCGCCCAACAGCATAAACACCGGCACCAGGCACACGGCAAACACCGCGATCACGGCCATCCCCCACACGAAGCAAGCGTGTAGAAAATCCTCGTCCTCAAACGCATGTATGTTGGAAATCTCATTCATAGCATCTTAGGATAGCGCCCCTGCCACGCACCCGCCCGCATGTGCGATAATGTCGAACGATATGCACGAATTGACCACCGCGCCGCCGAACCCCGTGCCCGGCCGCGCTCTTACCTATATGCGAAGGAGTCCCATGGCATCCAAATACTCCATGAACGACCGTCCCAGCTGGCCGCGCCGCGCCATCGTTACCGCCGGCGAGCCCTACGGCAACAAGGGTCTGCACTTTGGCCACGTCGGCGGCGTCTTTGTCCCGGCCGACTTCTTCGCCCGCTTCCTGCGCGACCGCCTGGGCCGCGAAAACGTCATCTTCACCTCGGGCACCGACTGCTACGGTTCGCCCATCATGGAGAGCTACCGCAAGCTCAAGGAGAACGAGGGCTACGACAAGTCCATCGGCGAGTATGTCGAGTCCAATCACTCCCGCCAGGCCGCGACCCTCAACAACTACAACATCAGCTGCGACATCTACGGCGGCTCGGGCCTTGAGCCGGCGGCCCAGATCCACAACGAGGTGACTGCCGAGATTATCGAGCGCCTGCACGAGCAGGGCACCATCTCCAAGCGCTCCACGCTGCAGTTCTACGATGCCAAGGCCGGCACGTTCCTCAACGGCCGCCAGGTCATCGGCCGCTGCCCCATCCAGGGCTGCAAGTCCGAGAAGGCTTATGCCGACGAGTGCGATCTGGGCCACCAGTTTGAGCCCGAGGAGCTCATCGCGCCCAAGAGCCAGCTCACCGGCGAGGTGCCCGAGCTGCGCCCGGTCGACAATCTCTACTTTGACCTGCCGGCCTACCTCGACTTTATGAAGACCTACACCGCCAAGCTCGCCCAGAACCCGCAGGTTCGCTCCGTGGTCTCCAAGACCATGGAGGAGTGGCTGCTGCCGGCTCAGCTCTACATCCAGAACAAGTTCCGCGAGGCCTTCGATGCCGTCGAGGACCAGCTCCCCGAGCACACCGTGCTGGAGCCCGAGGGCAACAAGAGCAGCTTTACCGTCACCTTCCCCAGCTGGAAGGAGCGCGACGACGCCCACGCGGTGCTCGCCAACGGTGGCGTGCGCTTCCGCAGCGGCAAGGCACTCGTGCCCTTCCGCATCACCGGCAACATCGACTGGGGCGTTCCGGTGCCCGAGGTCGATGGCGTCTCCGACGTCACCTGCTGGTGCTGGCCCGAGAGCCTGTGGGCGCCCATCAGCTATACGCGTACCGTGCTCGCGCGCGATGCCAAGGCCGCCGGCGTGACCGAGGGCGTCGCCGCCCAGGATGCCGCCCTCATGGGCGAGCCCGCCGCCGACTCCACGCAGGTGCCCGCACCCACCTACCAGCACAGCTCGCTCGACTGGCGCGACTGGTGGTGCTCTGACGACGCTCAGATTTACCAGTTCATCGGTCAGGACAACATCTATTTCTACTGCATCGCGCAGACCGCCATGTGGGAGGCCCTGGGCTGGGACCTCACGCAGAGCACCGTCAGCGCCTGCTACCACCTGCTCTACATGGGCAAAAAGGCCAGCTCGTCCTCGCAGACGCCTCCCCCGCCGGCAGACGACCTGCTCAACCACTACACCTGCGAGCAGATGCGCGCGCACTGGCTGTCGCTCGGCCTATCCGAAAAGCCGGTGAGCTTTAGCCCCAAGGCATACGACACGCGTGTGACCGGCAAGGACAAGGACCGCAACGAGGTACGCGCCTGCGACGACCAGCGCGTTATCGACCCGGCCCTTAAGGAGAGCGCGCTGCTGACCGGCGTGTTCAACCGTCTGGCCCGCAGCTGCTTCTACGGCGTCGCCGTCAAGGAAGGCGACGAGAGCCCCTACCGCAACGGCTGCATCCCCGCCGGTGCCGCTTCTGACACCGTGGTCGAAGCCGCCCAGCAGGCAGCCCTCGCCTTTGAGCAGGCCATGTACAAGTTCGAGACGCACCGCGCGCTTGCCGTGTGCGACGACTACCTGCGCGCCGCCAACAAGCGCTGGAGCGACGCCTCCAAGGCCGCCAACAAGCTCGAGGGCGAGCCGGCCAACGCCGCAATGACGCAGGCCCTGGTCGATGCCTTTACCGAGCTGCGCGTGGCGACCGTCCTGATGCACGGCATCGTCCCGGCCGGCTGCGAGCTCATCTGCGAGTACTTCGACATCGACCCGGTCGCCTTCTTTAGCTGGGATAACATCTTCGCCTCCACGGACGAGTTTGTGGAGAGCCTGGGCGAGAAGCCCGGCGAGCACCGCGTGAAGCCGCTGCCCCCGCGCTTCGACTTCTTCAGCAAGCACGAGAGCCAGTACTAGGCAACCGCAACGCGCCCGGAAATGATCTGGGACGGGGATTAAAAAATCATTCCCGGGCGCCGCAAAGTAGTCTTTTTGGAACGGGGATCATTAAATGATTTTTTATCCCCGTCCCAGAATAATCATTTCGGTGGAAGGAAAGACGGATGTCCAAGCCGCGTCGTCGTAAGCAGAAAAAGCAGGTCAAGGCCGAGTTCAAGCTCAGGCAGTTTGCCGCCACCGAGCTTTCCGACCAGCTTGCCGCCCTTCCCTGCGCCGCCGATCTGCCGCGCTTTATGGTCGACACGGTCGCCGGCGCC
>DXMG01000060.1:5704-10636 GCA_019414325.1 Collinsella sp.
CCTATGCGCCCGCCGATGCCGAGCTCATGATCAAGGGCTTCGGCGCCGCGGTCACACGCCCGGTCACGCTGCGCGCCAACACGCTCAAGGCGACCGCCGAGGACATCGCCGCCGCGCTCGACGCAGCCGGCATCGCCCACCAAACCGTCGCCTGGTACCCGGACGCTTTCATCCTGCCCGAGGCCCAGGTTTCCGACCTGTGGGACCTCGACATCTACCGCGACGGCAAGATCTACCTGCAGAGCCTGTCGTCCATGATGCCGCCGCTGGTCCTGGGCGCACAGGCAGGCGAGGACATCCTGGACATGTGCGCAGCCCCTGGCGGCAAGACGACGCAGATCGCCGCCCTCACGCAGGGGCAGGCGCACCTTACCGCCTGCGAGATGAGCATTCCCCGCGCCGAGAAGCTCGAAGCCAACCTCCACCGCCAAGGCGCAAAGAACGTGCCCGTCATGCGCATCGACGCACGCGAGCTCGACGAGTTCTTCCGCTTTGACCGCATCCTGCTCGACGCCCCCTGCACCGGCACGGGCACCGTCATCAGCGGCAACGAGAAAAGCCTGCGCGGCCTGACCGAGCAGCTGCTGAGCAAGTGTGCCCGCTCGCAGCGAGCACTTCTGGACCGCGCCATGGGAGCCCTTAAACCGGGCGGCACGCTCGTCTATTCGACTTGTTCGATCTTGCCGCAGGAAAACGAGGACGCCCTGCAAGAGGCCCTCGACAAGCACATGGATTGCGAGCTTATCCCCCTCGACGGCACGCCGAGCGAAAGTGAAACGCGCCGTGCTCAGGAAGTTGGCGAAGAGCCACGCATCGAGTGCAACGCCCTCACCGAGGCCATCGCCGCCAGCCACGTCTCGTCCGTCGCCAACGGTATGCCCGGCACGCTGACCATTCCGCCTAGCCGCGACTTTGAGGGCTTCTACATTGCCCTGATCCGAAAACGCAGCTAGCGCACGGATCCAAAACTCAACAAGCTATCTCTGTGCGCGTTTGCCCTGCTGGTCGCGATGCTGCTTAAGCGCCTCGCGTTCCTTGCGCTCGGCTCTTTTGCCCTTAATGGCCGTGACCACAAAGTAGATGACCGCGGCGGCAACGATTGCGCCCACACACAGGCCAATCGAGCCCAACATTGCTGTCAATTCCATACCGCGTCACCTCTCTTTTAAACGGGACTTTCAAGATAGCACCTCGATCCCCGCCACCACAGCTCCTTCACGTTCGCCGGCCCTTCGGTCTAACGGATGGCGCGGCGGGGAAAAATCAACTCGTCAAACGATTTAGCAAGCACAACGCTGCCGGTACCCTGCCGGCCGTCATCACATAGAATCGAGCCTCCATGGATACCCTCAACGATCTAAACGAGCGCGTCGACGCCTTCGTCGGCACCAGCTCCTTCGACACGCCTGCCGCGGCAAACGACCAAGCTCCCATCGATGTGCCCGCCGAGGTTCACGAAGACATCGTCGCCTCGGTCGATTTCTCCGAGGTCGAGCTCGCAGACGAGTTCACCGAGCCCCAGGTAGCCGTCACGCCCAACGGCCTGCTCCCTATGGAGCCCCTGCCCATCGACGGACGTCTGCGCAAGGCTGCCCTTCGCATGCCCGACGAGATCGAGGAGGCCAGCGGCTTCACGCTCTTCGGCCGCCGCATCAAGTCGCTCATTTACACCACCGATGTCGCGGTTATCCGCAACTCCAACGCCGATGCCGTCTTTGCCGTTTACCCCTTCACGCCGCAGCCGGCCATTACGCAGGCACTGTTGACCGTCGCCGAGTGCCCGGTCTTTGTAGGCGTGGGCGGCGGAACTACGACCGGTAAGCGCTCCGTTCAGATGGCAGCCGTCTCCGAGATGCAGGGCGCGGCGGGCTGTGTGGTCAACTCCCCCGCCACCGCCGAGATGGTCGAGCACATCACCAACATCGCCGACATCCCCGTCATCGCCACGGTCGTACGTTGCGACGACGATGCTCACGCAAAGGTGCGCGCCGGAGCCAAGATTCTCAACATCGCCGCCGGCAAGAACACGCCCCAGGTCCTACGCGAGCTGCGCAAGCACTATCCCAACCTGCCGCTCATCGCGCCGGGCGGCAAGACGCCAGAAAGCATCCGTGAAACCATCGCCGCCGGCGCCAACGCCATCATCTGGACGCCGCCTTCGGCCCAGCAGCTACAGACCGACATGATGCAGCGTTATCGCAAGATGAAGGAAGACGCCACACCTGTCATCTCGCACGACGATGTGCCCATTATCGACCAGGTCTCCGCCGCCGAGGTCAGCCAGGTCGAGAACATGAATCCCGACGTGCCGATTCCCGACGAAGTCATCGAGCGCGTCGCTTCGATCCACGAGCGCGTCGAGGAGCATCGCGCCAACCGCGGCCTCAAGCCGTCACTGCACGGCTTCTTCTTCCGCGGAAAGAAACGCTAACCCCAACAGCAAGGCCCGCCCCACAAACGTGAGGCGGGCCGTTTTCGTTTGAGCAATCATGCAGCGACGTGATGGGGCAAATTAATCCACGCGCTTGTCGCCCATAAAGAAGAGCGCCACCGTACCAGGTCCGGTATGCGAGCCAATCAGAGTACCGATGTCATTGATCTCAATCTTGCCTTTAAGCTGCGGAACCTGTTCCTCAATCAGCGCCGCGACCGCCTCGGCATCCTCGCGGCACGCCGACTGCGACATGATGCACTTACCCGAATAATCTGCACCGTCCTGTACGTGTGCCATCATGGTCTTAGCCATCTCGGAAATCGCGCGCTTCTTAGTGCGAATCTTCTCACGTGGCGACAGCTTACCTTCGCAATCGACCGTCATAAGCGGGCAAATCTCGAGCGCCGTGCCGATGATCGCGCTCGCGGCCGAAATGCGACCGCCGCGCAGGTAGCTCGACAGATCGGTCGAGAAGAACCAGTGGTGCAGGTTGAGCTTGTGCTCCTCGATCCAGGCAGCCGTCTCGTCGAGTGAAGCCCCGCTATCGCGCACGTCGGCGGCATATTCCAGCAACAGACCAAAGCCCGAAGACGCCCCCAGCGAATCGATGACGCGCACCTTGCCGCCCTGGGGATAGCGATCCGCGAGCATCTGCGCCGCGACGCAGGCCGATCCATACGTGCCCGAAATACCCGACGACAACGTCAGGTGCAGCACGTCTTTACCCTCGGCAACAAACGGCTCCCAAAACTCCTCGTACTCGCCCACGCTCACCTGAGACGTCTTGGGCATGGCGCCCGCGGCAATCTGGGCAAAAAACTCGTCCGGCGTAATCGACTGATACAGATCGTCCGTATAGACAACATCGTCGATCTCGTAATGAAAATACGCGACGGGAATATTGCGCGATTCAAAGAACTCACGGGTTCGGTCGGCGGCGGATTCACAGGTCAGGACAAAATCACTCATATGAGGCTCCTTACTCATTGCTGCGCAAATTATCGCACAGTGAGCCTACATGCGGTACATATGTCCACTATTTACCAAATCGAACCAAATATAGTGAACATCTTTACCACCATCGTCTCCACCGGCCCCACGCATAAATATCTGAGAAAACACCCTCTGTCGTCTCCACCCAACCGCCATATCTACCTCAACTAAATCGATTTACCAAACCGTTCAGCCGACAATTCAGCCGCTGGCGCAAAATCGAAACAAAAGCGGCGCATACTGGTAAACGTTTGACGCTGTTTATCAGTTTTACCAGCCCCATCGGAAGGTGTTTCATGGTCGCATTCGATCGCAACCCGCAAGACTTCAAGTATCTGCGCCTGCTTTCGAGACAGTTCCCCACCGAACAATCCGCGTTTACCGAGATCATCAATCTCTCGGCCATCCTCAACCTGCCCAAAGGCACCGAGCATTTTATGAGCGACGTGCATGGTGAGTACGAAGCCTTTATGCACATCCTCAACAACTGCTCGGGCGTCGTGCGCGAACATGTCGACGAGATCTTTGGCGACACGCTCTCCTTTGACGAAAAGGGCGAGCTGTGTACGCTCATCTACTACCCGCGCGAGAAGATCGACCTGGTCCGCAGCCGGCGCGAGGACTCGCCAACCTGGTACAAGACGATGCTTGACCAGCTCATCATGGTCGCTCGCTCACTTTCAAGCCGCTACACGCGCTCCAAGGTGCGTAAGGCCATCCCGCGCGACTACGCCTACATCATCGACGAGTTGTTGCACACGCACCCGGACGAGAACAACTATCGCGTGCGCTATCACGAGCGCATCGTGGAGTCCATCCTGGAGACCGCCAGCGCCGACGACTTTATCGAGTCGCTCGCCTCGCTCATCAAGCGCCTGGCCGTCGACCACCTGCACCTGGTGGGCGACATCTTCGACCGCGGCGGCGGCGCGGCCAAGATTATGGACCGTCTGCTCACCTACCATTCACTCGACATCCAGTGGGGCAACCACGACTTGCTGTGGATGGGCGCTGCGGCCGGTGAGCCCGCCTGCATCGCCACGGTGTTGCGCAACAACCTACGCTACGACAACTACGAGATCCTGGAGAACGACTACGGCATCTCGCTGCGTGAGCTTGTCGCCTTTGCCGATGCCACCTACACCGCCGGTGAGTCCATCACCCCGCTGATCAAGGCCATCAACGTGCTGCTCTTTAAGCTCGAGGGCCAGATTATCCAGCGCCACCCCGAGTTCGATATGACCGACCGCCTGTTACTCGACAAGATCGACCACGACACCGGCACGGTCACGCTCGCCGACGACAGCGTGTGGCCGCTCACGACCAACGACTTCCCCACCGTCGACCCGGCGGACCCCTACACGCTCACGTCTCAGGAGCAGCACATCATCGACAAGCTCGTGTCAGAGTTTGTCACCGCCGATCACCTGCATCGCCATATCGATTTCCTCTATTCCCACGGCTCGATTTACAAGGTCGCCAACGGCAACCTGCTCTTCCACGGC
>DXMG01000061.1 GCA_019414325.1 Collinsella sp.
GCGGGCCGTGTTCCGCTATGCGGTTGTCAATTTGCGAAAGAAATTATGCGTCACCAAAAACTCATCCAACATTAATCTTGGCTCAAGAATCGCTTAATCTATAACCTGCACTATAGAGTTCGACCAAGGGCGGGGCGGCGCCGCGCAACGCAGACCGCCGAACGCAACGCTCGCGCCCGGGCAAATCGCCCGGCGTCGCGCCCATCGAACGAAAGGACAGGTCATGGACGACCTCGAAAAAGTTGAAACCATCCGCACCAAGTGCAACGTGAGCTACACCGATGCCAAGGCCGCGCTCGACGCCGCCGACGGCAACGTTTTGGACGCCATCATTTGGCTCGAGTCGCAGGGCAAGACGCAGACCACGTCGGCGCACGCCGCCACCGAGTCCGCGCCAGTCGATGAGCCCTCAGCCGAGATGGTCGCCGCGCAGGCCGCCTACGAGAAGTCGAGCGAAAAGACCGACTTCTCCAAGAAGATGGACAGCGTATGGGAGTACCTCAAAAAGCTCTTCCGCCTGAGCCTGGACACCAAGTTTATCGCCACGCGCCGCGATGCGATCATCCTCAACATCCCCATCCTGATCCCCATCATCGCCCTGTTTGCCTGGGGCGTTACGATTTGGCTGATGCTGATTGGCCTGTTCTTTGGCATGCGCTACCGCATCGACAGCGACGGCGACGTGCCCGGCAGCATCAACAACCTTATGGATCACGCCGCCGATGCCGCGAACGACATCAAGCAAAATCTGAACGACGACAAGTAATCGCAGACGGGGGCACGCATGGCACGGATCCTGATCGTAGAGGACGAGGAGAAAATCGCCCGCTTTGTGACGCTCGAGCTGGAGCACGAGGGCTACCAGGTGGAACACGCCGCCGATGGCCGCACCGCCGTGGACCTGGCGCTGGAGCGCAACTACGATCTTATTCTGCTCGATGTGTTGTTGCCGCAGCTCAACGGCATGGAGGTCCTGCGGCGCGTCCGCAAGCACAAGGATGTGCCGGTGATAATGGTCACCGCGCGCGATGCCGTGATGGACAAGGTGGCCGGGCTCGATGCCGGCGCCGACGATTACCTGACCAAGCCGTTTGCGATTGAGGAGCTGTTCGCACGGATCCGCGTGGCGTTGAAGCGCTCGGAGGCCGTGCGGGCGGCTTCGGGCGTTGGCGGCATCGGGACGGGCGCGGCAGGCGGCACGGGTGTCGGCGCCACTGCGATGCCCCCGGTCAGTGACTCGACCCAGGTTTCCGCCTCGCTCTCCCCCGCCACGCTCGCCGTGGGCTCGGTTGCGCTCGACCCCGACCGCCGCGAAGTCACGGTCGGCGGCTCGCCCATTGCGCTCACGGCCCGCGAGTTCGATGTCCTCGCCCTGCTTATGGCGCATGCCGAGACCGTGCTCACGCGCGAACGCATCGCGCACGAAGCGCTGGGCTACGAATACATGGGCGACACCAACAACGTCGACGTGCACATCGCGCATCTACGCGCCAAGATCGAGGACGCCGGCGGCGTCCGCATCATCCAGACCGTGCGCGGGGTGGGCTATGTCTGCCGCGCGTAACGCCGAGGCCAAGCGCGTCACCTCCATCGCCCGCGCCATCAACTGGAGCTATATGTGGCGCCGCCTGATGAGCTACGTTTGGCTCGACCTGCTGCTAGTAGTGATTGTGGCGGCGATCCTTGTCTATGGATACAACCAGACGCTGCCCAACGGCGCGTTTACCGCAGGATGGATCCCCAGCGCCACCGTTCGCGGCATGACGCTGACGCCCGCGCGCGGCTGGGACCTGACAACACTCACCTATACCGTCGAGCTTGCGCGTACCACCAAGACTTTCCCCCTCGCGCAGGACCTCGTCACGCTATGGCCTCTCTACCTTGTCGTTGTGGGTTGGCAGGTCATCAGCGTGCTCAACATGCTCGGCGGCGCCCGCCGCGTGCGCCGCACCATGGCGCCGCTCAACGATCTGGCCCTGCGCGTGGACGAACTCGGCCGCATGCAACTCGCCGGCGGCAAAATGGAAACACTGGAGCAGGCCATCGAGCGCGCAAGCGTCGACTCGCCGAGCGTCACCACCGGCGACGCCGACCTGGCAAGCATCGAGGTCGCACTCAACCGCCTGCTGCGCCAGATGCAAGAGGCCAAACTGCAGCAGATGCGCTTTGTCAACGACGCGAGCCACGAGCTGCGCACGCCCATCGCGGTGATTCAGGGCTACGTGAACATGCTCGACCGCTGGGGTAAGGACGACCCGGACGTGCTGGCGGAATCCATCGCGTCCCTTAAAGCCGAAAGCGAGCACATGCAAGAGCTTGTGGAGCAGCTGCTGTTTTTGGCACGCGGCGATGCCGGGCGCACGGTCCTGCGGCGCGCGCATACCAACTTGGCTGCACTGGTCAGCGAGGTATGCGAAGAATCGCAGATGATCGATACCGAGCACACGTATCGGCTGGCTTCTGACGCTGCGCTTGCCAGCGACCCGCGCTGCGACGCGCCCGTCGACGTGGCGCTCGTGAAGCAGGCTCTGCGCGTGATCGTGCAAAACGCCGCCAAGTACTCGGATGTGGGAACGACCGTCACATTTGGCATAACGCCAGATGCGGGCGCGGGCACGATCGACATAAGTGTTGAGGACGAGGGCATCGGCATGAACCAGGAATCCGCAGCTCACGCGTTCGAGCGGTTCTACCGTGCCGACAACGCGCGCGATGCCGGCGCACAGGGTTCGGGTCTGGGGCTTGCGATCGCCAAGTGGATCGTCGACAGCCACGGCGGCGTCATCGGTGTGACCTCGGTCGAAGGGGTCGGCAGCCGCTTTACGATTCGCCTGCCACGATAGGAAGCCCCTCGGCATAAATAAAGGGATAAGGCCACGCGGCCCTATCCCTTTTTGCTAGCTATGGCAGCTTGTGCGCTACTCGCGGCACAGGTGCACGGCGAAGCCGGCGAACTCGCGCTTAAAGTACACGAGCTTGGTGCCACCGTCGGGCAGCAGCACACGCGACTCCTCATTGACCTCGAGTCCGCGCTCGGCAAACCACTTCTCGGCCGCATCGATGTCGTTGACGGCAAAGCCGATGTGGCCCTTGGTGCCACGACCATTCTGCTTCATGACCTCGACCAGCGAATCGTTAAAGTACGAAACCGGGGTCTCGATAACGGGCAGACCCATCATCGTCGAGAACAGCTCCGCGATCTCCAAGGCGTCTGCCGGGCTGGCGGCGTTAATGCCCACATGGGCAACGCGCATACCAAAGAGCTCGACCGGATTGGCGTTCTGCTCACTCATGCAGTCAGCGCCTACTGAGCCATGACGTCAAGAACGGCCTTCTCGGCAGCGACGCGGTTCATGCCGGTCATGAAGGGCACGCCGCTCACGTACGGGCAGGTAAGGCCCTCGGGGGCAACGGTGGTGGCGATCAGCAGGTCGGCGCCCTCGTCGCAAACGTCCTTGGCCTCGGAGATGGCGCACTGCACGATCTCGTACTTGTCGGCGTAACCGTTGGCGTCGAGCATGGTGGCGACCTTCTGGGCAACGAGCGTGGAAGTAGCAGCGCCAGCGCCGCAAGCCAAAACGATCTTCTTCATAGGTAATGTCTCCCTTCATGGTTTACTTTAGGTAAGTGTACCGCAGCGAGCGATGGCACTCGGCCTCGATGAGCTTTTATGCCAGTTTGCTTGCGCGCTGCGTATAATACATCTAGTACATGTTGTCATACCGCTCGCTTTATGAGCGACTAAGGACCCCAATATGCCCGATTCCCGCACCCTCTGGACCGCCGTCGTCATTATTTGCATCGCCGTGTCGGTATTCTTTAGCGTCAAAAAACGCACCACGTTTAAGCGCCTGCAGCAGCTTATGGCTGCGAAGCAGTGGGACGAGTTCGATCGTTTGCTCGACGGCAAACTCACCAGCATGCTGTACCCGCGCTACAACCGCGACTACCTGCGCCTGAACTCCTATCTGCTGCGCGAGGACCACGAGCGCGCCAGCGAGATGTTCGACCTGCTGCTGGGACTCAACCTGCCCAAGATGCAGCGCGTCGACCTGGTCATTAAGGCCTTTAACTACTACGTTGGCCAGGAGGACCGCAAAAAGTCCAAGGAGCTCCTGCACGAGATCAAGGGCTTTGAGGGCGGTCAGGCCGAGGCAGTCGCGCACGAGTGCCAGCTGATGTACGACACGATGATCCTCAAGCGCCACAACGACATTCCCGAGCTGGAGCGCATGCTCGAGGAGGCCGGCGACGATAAGGTTAAGAGTTGCCGCTTGGAGTACCTGTTGGCCCTGCAGTACAAGAACAAGGGCGACGAGGCCAAGTTTGCCGAGTACTTGGAAAAGTCGGGCCGGCACTCGATGGCTGTCAACGCGTAGCGAACGGCTTGTGCTAGACTTCTAGTTTCACGGGGGCGTGGCGGAATTGGCATACGCAGGAGACTTAAAATCTCTCGCCGCAAGGATTGTGGGTTCGAGTCCCACCGCCCCTACCATGTGATTGCTTACGAGCCCGTGTCCCGTTGGGATGCGGGCTCGTTTCTTTTGGACGCCGGTGGGACTCGAACCCGCGAGGGGGCGAGCGTTAAGCAAACGCGGAGCGTTTGTAGCGAGCCGGCGAGGGCGCCGGCAGGCGACCGAGGCCGGTGCGTATTTGCTGCGCAAATTCGCAGACGTCCCACCGCCCCTACCACGCATTGTTTACGAGCCCGTGTCCCCCGGAGACGCGGGCTCGTTTCTTGTGGATGCCGACACGGATGATAAGTTGCGGTGGAATAGTTCCTGTTTTGACTGGTTACCAGCTCATTTAAGAACTTTTTCACCGCAACTCAGATTGGCACTCCCACATTTTTCGATGGAAAAACGTGGTTGTCTCGCACATTTTCCGATGGAAAAACGTGGTTGTCTCGCACATTTTCCGGTGGAAACGCCCAAATGGTCTTATACTAGCCGAGAGGGTTGGGAGGCAATATGCAACGACAGCTTATGAGTGAACTTATCGCTTGGAAATCAAGGGCGAATCGCAAACCTCTCTTGCTTAAGGGAGCCCGCCAGACAGGAAAGACTTGGCTTCTTAACGAATTCGCAAGCCAGCAGTATCGAAGCGTCATTCGTTTTGACTTTATGCTCGAGCCGAGCACACGCTCGCTGTTCGATGGGGACCTCGACCCCAAGCGCATCATCTCCCAGATAGAGCTCCTACGTGGCCAAACCGTAACGCCGACAGACACGCTCATCATCTTCGACGAGATCCAAGAGGCGCCACGCGGGATCACCTCGCTCAAGTACTTCAACGAGCTTGCACCCGAATACCACATCGTAGCAGCCGGTTCCTATATGGGCCTCGCGCTCCGACGCGAAAACGAGTCATTTCCCGTCGGCAAAATCGACCAGCTCACCATGCGTCCCATGGGGTTTGCCGAGTTCGTTCGCGCCGTCGACGGCAACCCGCTCGCCGACGCCATCCTTGCCGCAGACATGAACCTTCTAGCAAACGTCACCGAAAAGCTCGTGCACTTGCTCAAGGAATACCTTGTTGTCGGTGGTATGCCCGAAGTTGTCTCCGCTTTCGCCGAGACACGCGACTTCATTGAAGCCCGAAGGCTTCAGCAGCAAATCATCGAGGCTTACGAATCCGATTTTGGCAAACATGCACCCGCCCGCATCGTCGAGCGCATGAGGTTGGTTTGGAAATCCCTTCCCGGCCAGCTTGCCAAGGAGAACAAGAAGTTTGTCTATGGCGCCCTTCGCCCTGGAGCGCGCGCACGCGATTTTGAGGAAAGCCTCCAGTGGCTCACGGACTACGGAATCGTTCATAAGGTGCCACGTGTTTCCGCTCTAAAGGCACCGCTCTCGAGCTACGAAGACCTCTCGGGCTTCAAACTGTTCTGCATCGACACCGGCATCCTCGGAGCGCTCTCCGGTCTCTCTCCGGCCATCGTTCTTAACGGATCCGCTGTTTTTACCGAGTTCAAAGGTTCGCTGACCGAACAATACGTCGCGCAGGAGCTTTTGCTCCAAGACAAAACTCCCGTGTATTGGTCCTCTACCTCTGGCAATGCCGAAACCGACTTTGCCATCGACCATGCGGGAACCGTGCTTCCGCTTGAGGTCAAGGCGGCAGAGAACCTTAAAGCGAAGAGTCTGAAAATAGCCTGCGAAAAATTCAAACTCGAGCGTTGCGTGAGGAGCTCTCTGGCGGCATATAGAGACGAGGACACGCTCGTCAATATTCCGCTTTGGGAAATTGGGCAAATCGACAAACTGGCATAAAGGCTGCGGAGGCGCTCAGCAAGGACTGTCCCCAGGTGCCGGCAGAAAAAACGTCCCTAGGTGCCGGCTGTTGAGTTGCGGTGGAATAGGGACTGGTTGAGGCCCGAAAGGGCGATTTTAGTCCGCATTTCACCGCAACTTATGAGGGGATGGTTAAAGGGCGCTCAGGCTCGGGGTCCAGGCGATGGTGGGGGTCGCGCCGTCGAGAACCTCGTTGATGGTGGCGGCCATGCCGGCAAGCAGGCTGTTCTCGCTTACGGTGAGCGTGTCGTAGCCGCCGGCTCGCATGAGCTCGCGAATCACCACGGCACCTGCCAAGATCACGCCCGCGCGCTTGGGTTGCACGCCCGGTAACGCGGCGATGCCCGAAGCATCCAGCGCGGACATGCGCTCGATAGCGGTCGAAACCTGCTCCAGCGAAAGCTCGCGCAGGTGCACAAAGCTCGAATCATACGGCTCCAGCTCGTGAACGAGTGCCACGAGCGTGGTGACGGTACCACCCACCGCGACCAGGCGCTCGGCGCGCTCAAAGTCGCTGGGCAGGCCTTCAAAATAGGCGGCGAACTGCTCACCCGCCCACGCGGCAGCGGCAGCAAGCTCGCCGTCCGCAGGCGGCAGCGCCGAGAAGAACCGCTCCGTCACGCGGCGACAACCGATGTCCAGCGAACGCGTGCCCTCCAGCGCAAAGACCCCACGCTCCGGCGCATAGACGCCCGTCGCGAGCTCCGTGGATCCGCCGCCCGAATCGGCAACAATGATGCGCTCGCCAGCAAAGTCGTGCGCCACGCCAAAAAACGTCAGGCGTGCCTCGACCTCGCCCGGAATCACCTGTGGCTCAAGCCCCAGATCGCGCAGGCCGTCCAGCAGCAGCGCGGCATTGGACGCATCGCGCGCGGCGCTCGTGCATGTGGTGCAGATGCACGCGGCCCCAAAGGCACGCGCCTCGTCCACAAACATGCGGCATGCGGCGAGCACGCGCTCAACGGCCGCCTCGCAAAAGCGGCCCGTCGCGTCCACGCCCTCGCCCAAGTCGGTGATCTCGGTATGCTTGGACGATTCCACGATCGCCCCGGCCTCGACCTGCGCTAACACCAGTCGCGACGACACTGTTCCCAGGTCGATCGCGGCTACCTTATAGCGTTTGCAATCTGCCATTGCAGGCTCCCCTCCGGGCGCTATTTGCCGTTGGACACGACCGCCTGGCCCTCGACACCGTTAAACCCAAACAGCATGTCGAGCGCCTGGATGTACCACGGCGCGTCCTTACCGACGTCTTCGATTTCCTTGGCAACTTCGCTGGCCTTCTTGGCGTTCGACGACTTCCTGCTCGAAGACGAATCCGAATCGTCGTCCAGGCCCTGCACTTCAATTCTCTTCTCGCCGGGCATCACCAGGCCCAAGTCCTCGGATGCCGCGTCCTTGATACCCTCCTCCGAGAGCAGCTTGTCGACGCTTTTCTGCAGCTCGTCGTTGTACTGCTGGCGAATCTCGACCTGCTTGGCCAAGATATCGCTCGAGCGTTTGGCAACGTAGAGGTCGCGCATGGGAAAGTACAGGCTCACGAGCACCAGGGCGACGACAATACCGATAAACAGCCCTCGCTGAGGACCGTGGGTAAAGTCGTAAATTGCCTTGACCGCTGCGTTGTCGTTGGCGTAGTGCATAAAGTCCGAGCCGGAAAGACGGCTTGAGGGACGGCGCGGCTTGTCGGACGCCTGGGTCGAAGGGCGCGACGCATGCTTGGAACGCGATGGGCGCACCGGACTATCCGAGGAACTATTTGGCTGAGCATTGGGATGCGAAGTCGCCGGCGAGCTATACCTGGAGCGATCAGCACCAGCATAACCAGACCCGCCAAGCTGTGCGGTACGCGCACGACGAGGCGACGGCTCACGCGAACCGGCGGAATAGTACCTGTTGTCGTAAATCTGATCCATGTGCGCCTTGTGCGGTTGAGGTTTGTTTGCGCTAAGTCCTTTAGTTATAGCACGAGCGCCCGCACCACCTTCGTCAGCCTTTGCTCGACATAAAAAAGGCGCTGAGCCGTATGGCCCAGCGCCCATAGTTCTTTGCGGCATCCAGCCAAGGCGGGGAGGAACCGAGTCAGCCTCCCCCTCGCCAAATTCGCCCGTTTAGCGAATGTTGTAGAACGCGGCCTTACCGGCGTAGCGCGCGCTGCCCTCAAGCTCGTCCTCGATGCGGATGAGCTGGTTGTACTTGGCGATACGGTCGCTGCGGCACGGGGCGCCCGACTTGATCTGGCCGGCGTTAACACCCACGACCAGGTCGGCGATCGTGGAGTCCTCGGTCTCACCGGAACGGTGGCTCACGATGCAAGCGTAGCCGGCCTCCTTGGCAGTCTCGATGGCCTCGAGCGACTCGGTGAGCGTGCCGATCTGGTTGACCTTGACCAGGATCGCGTTGGCGGCACCCAGCTCGATGCCCTTCTTGAGGCGCTCGGTGTTAGTGACGAACAGGTCGTCGCCCACCAGCTGCACCTTGTTGCCAATGCGGCGGGTAAGCTCGACCCAGCCGTCCCAGTCCTCCTCGGCCATGCCGTCCTCGATGGAGATGATGGGATAGGTGTCGACGAGCTTCTCCCAGTAATCAACCATCTGGGCGCTCGTGTACTCCACGCCCTCGCCCTTGAGCTCGTACATGCCGGTCTCGGCGTTGTAGAACTCGGTCGAGGCCGGATCCATGGCGTACATGAAGTCGACGCCGGGCTTAAAGCCAGCCTTCTCGACGGCCTTGGTGATGTACTCGAACGGCTCGGCATTGGTCTTGAGGTTGGGCGCGAAGCCGCCCTCGTCGCCCACGCCGCCGCCCAGGCCGGCCTCGTGCAGCACGCCCTTGAGGGTGTGGTAGACCTCGGCGCACCAACGCAGGCCCTCGGCAAAGCTCGGAGCGCCCACCGGCATGATCATGAACTCCTGGAAGTCAACGTTGTTGTCGGCATGCACGCCGCCGTTGAGGATATTCATCATAGGCGTGGGCAGCAGGTGAGCGTTGACGCCGCCCAGGTACTGGTACAGCGACAGGCCCGCCGACTCTGCCGCAGCGCGGGCAACGGCCAGCGATACGCCCAGAATGGCGTTGGCGCCGAGCTTGGTTTTGTTGGGCGTACCGTCGGCGACGATTAGTGCGGCATCGACGGCGCGCTGATCGAAGGCATCGAGGCCCACGACGGCGTTGGCGCACTCGTTGTTGACGTGCTCGACGGCTTGCGAAACGCCCTTGCCCAGGTAGCGACCCTTGTCGCCGTCGCGCAGCTCGCAAGCTTCGAAAGCACCGGTCGAAGCGCCCGAAGGCACCATCGCGCGACCGAAGCTGCCGTCCTCGAGTACGACCTCGACCTCGACGGTAGGGTTGCCGCGGCTGTCGAGCACCTCACGACCGTAGACGTCCAAAATATCGCTCATGTTGTCTCCCTCTCACTTGGAAACGGGTTGAATGCTTGGCGACGCGGCTTGCACACTGCAGCGGCGCGCAGGTTCATAAGTTAGCCTTGTCGCACTTTTTGCATTATGCCCTAAGTTAGCCTAGGGATACATATGAATTGGAGAAATCATTCTTTGAGGCGCTTATTTTTGCACCGAGCATTCATCTCTAGAGGTCACCCATTACAGTCTGAAATAGGCCATCGATAAATTTCGATGGCGAGCATTCGGCGC
>DXMG01000062.1:0-2411 GCA_019414325.1 Collinsella sp.
GAAAGCACTTAATGTGCTTTCCGTCTTGCGCAGGACTGTAGAGCAGCAAACTTAACCCCCGCCCTCAGCCCCGGAGACCCTCCCGGATGGCCCCGAAAAATTTTTTCAAAAAAGTTGTTGCGCGCCGGACAGACTTCTGTGTATACTAATCCCCGCAGCGCACGCGAGCGGAAACAAACGCGAACGTCTGCCTGGGGAGTTAGCTCAGTTTGGTTAGAGCGCCGGCCTGTCACGTCGGAGGTCGCGGGTTCGAGCCCCGTACTTCCCGCCAACGCAATTAAAGCCACGTCTTCGGACGTGGCTTTTTGCGTTTGATGCACTTTGTTTCGATAGAACGATCGCCCTGGTGCATCTTCGCCCAGAATCCCCGCGCCTTCGGGAACGCAAGTAAAATCTAATAAGTATATCTGTCTGAACAACAGCTTTGTTGCGCAACACCTGTTCTACGAGACAGGGGGTTAGGTTATACTAAATTGCACTGTGCGCCGCATCTGATGCATTTCGCTCCAAGCGCGGCACTCAGTGGATATCCGATTTACCATTTGGATGTCCTGGCGGTCATTTAGCGTCTCGACACAAGCTCGGCCCCGGAGCTCGTTCGAGCTGTTCGTATTCCTTGAAAGGGAAAAATGGACATATCGAGGAAGACTGATTACGCCCTTCGAATGCTGGCGATGCTTGCTGAGGATCCGGAGTGTTTGCTTTCTGTTCGCACCGCTGCCGAAGAGGTCAATGTCCCGTATTCGTTTGCCCGCTCGATTCAGCACGGTTTGGTCCAGGCCGGTATTGTGGAGAGCCTGCGTGGCGTCCACGGTGGCATGCGTCTCAAGGTCAGTCCGGACGACGTCACTATCCGCCAGGTCGTCGAGGCCGTTCAGGGTCCTATGGTTATGAACGATTGCACCGCGCCCGATGGTGACTGTGCGCGCATGGGCGCGTGCTGCTATCATCCCCTGTGGGCCGGAGCTCAGGCGTTGATGCGCGACTACCTCGATTCCGTTTCGCTCGGCGACATCGTCGCTCACCGCCAGTTCCCGGCCGTCGATCCCAAGTTCGCCGACCGCGAAGCGTTTCCCGAGTACGCCACCTGCGCGTGCGCTTACCGGGAGGAATAGCGCCGCATAAGGAGCATAGCCATGATTCAGGACCCCTTTCGTTCGATGATTCGTTCGGAAGGGGTCCTGCGTTATCGCGACCTTCCGTGGCGCCGCACACGCGATCCGTACATCATTTGGCTTTCTGAGGTCATGCTGCAGCAAACACAGGTGCCGCGTGTGGAGGCGCGCATGCCGGTGTGGCTCGATCGTTTTCCGACTGTGCAGGCGCTTGCCCAGGCCGCGCCTTCCGATGTTTTGGACGCTTGGCAGGGCATGGGCTACAACCGACGCGCTCTGGCGCTTCACGGGGCCGCTCAGCGCGTTGTAGAGGACTGGGACGGGGAGTTTCCGCGTGAGACGCGTGACTTGGTCGCTCTGCCTGGTATTGGCCCGGCAACGGCGCAGGGTATCCGTTCGTTTGCGTTTGATCTTCCGGGCGTGTATTTGGAGACCAATGTGCGCACGGTCTTTTTGCATCATTTCTTTCCCGATGTGCCGGCCGTTCCCGATCGCGAACTGGTGCCGCTGATCCAAGCTGCCTGTCCGGCGGTCCCCGGTGCGGCGGCGGACGAGATCGCGCCCTTTGCCGCGCCTCAAGACGATGCCGACACGCCGCGCGCGTGGTATTACGCATTGCTGGATTACGGCGCGTATCTTAAAAAGACACTGCCCAATCCGTCCAGGCGGTCGGCGGGCTATAGTCGTCAGTCCAAGTTTGAGGGCTCGCGCCGCCAAAAGCGCGCGCATATCGTGCGTATGTTGTTGGCAGCGCGCGATGGGCAGCCGGCGGGGATTACGCTTGCTGATGCCGTGGTGGGCGTTAACGAGATGGAAGCGGCAGCCGGTCGCGGGCCGGTCGAGTGCGACTTGATCGCGGGCATTCTAGCTGACCTGGAGCGCGAGGGCTTTTGCCGAGCCGAGGACGATCGTTGGTTGAGTGTGTAGCCCGCTCAAATCTGAAGAACGGGATTGTAAGGTTTAAATTCGCGGCTTGAGGGCATCCTAAAGACAAGGTCGCTCAAAGCCTATGGGCGGCACGTGTTGAAGGGAAGTACACCTATGGATTTTGAGAATTCCCAAACCAAGAAGAACCTCGAGACCGCTTTTGCCGGTGAGTCCCAGGCACACACCAAGTATCGCTACTACGCATCTAAGGCCAAGAAGGATGGCTACGTTCAGATTTCGAATATCTTTGCCGAGACGGCGGGCAACGAGTCCGAGCACGCCAAGCTGTGGTTTAAGTATCTGCACGACGGCGCCGTTCCGGGCACTCTGGACAACCTGCGCGACGCCGCCGCGGGCGAGAACTACGAG
>DXMG01000062.1:2421-9868 GCA_019414325.1 Collinsella sp.
GTGTCGCCGCCGTCGAGAAGGCCCACGAGGAGCGCTACAACAAACTCGTCGAGCGCATCGAGTCGGGCGAGGTGTTTGAGCGTGAGGGCGTGAAGGTATGGAAGTGCCTGAACTGCGGGCACCTGCACGTTGGTGCCGAGGCGCCCGAGGTGTGCCCGGTGTGTAACCACCCGAAGGCGTACTTTGAGGAGCAGGTGGTGAACTACTAGCGCGTGACGCTAGCGTGAGCTGGGCCGGGAGGGCCGGACTACCTTCCCTCCTCGCTCACGGCTTCGCAGGGTCGCGTTGAGGGAAGGTAGTCCGGCCCTCCCGGCCCGCTTTGGGTCGTCGCGTGCTCGTTACGGAAAAGCTGATAAGAAGTTTGTGTGCCGCCCCGATAGGGGCGGCACGTTTTTGTATGGGGACTGGTTGGGACGGCACCGTTCATGGGTGGGGTACACTGGGTAGCGACTTTTAGTTTATCTACTACCTGATGGGGTGTTTTTGTATGGGTAAGAAGTCTCGGGCTCGGGTTGCTGCGGCGGGAACTCGCAAGGATCCTGGGCGTCGGGTTGTTAAGGGCGGCAAGGCAAAGCGTGCCGATAAGGAGAAGAAGGTCGGTGCGCATGCTCATCCTGAGTGGGCGCCTCATTTGAATTCGGCTAGTGAGGATTTGACTGCCAAGTTGTTTACTCTGGTCGAGGTCATCTTGGGCGTGGTGCCCGTGGTGGTCATTGGCTTGTTCCTGGCCTCTAAGGATGCCACGAGCGTGGATAAGCTCACCGATGTCTTTTCTCAGGACCCCTCGATGGTGGTCACGTTTATCTCTGCGTGCTTGCAGCCGTTTGTAGCGTACATGCTGTACATGATTTATCGCAAATACTGCGAGGGCGATGCGGGCTTTGCCGCCGGCAACTTGATCGGCCTCTTGTGCTCCGAGATTTTGCTGCTCAATATTCCCGGCGTCATCGGCATGGGCATCTTGTTGTGGCGTGTCTGGCGCAATGTTGCTCCGCACTTTGAGAGCTGGTTGTTTGAGCGCCGTGCAATGGGCGTGCTGGTTGATATCGCGGGTTCGCTCGTGATCCTAGTCCTGGCGTTTATGTGTGCCACCGCAGCTCGAGGTCTCGCGGGCATGTAGCCTGTCTTCGCCGTCTTCGGAGCTCGGGGCGGGAGGCCGTGTTGCCTTCCCTCCCCGCTCACGGCTTCGCAGGGTCGCGTTGAGGGAAGGCAACACGGCCTCCCGCCCCGAGCTCCGGCGTTGGGTCGTCGCGTGCTCACTGCAGAAAAGCTGATAATTAAGTTTGTGTGCCGCCCTTTTGGGGCGGCACGTTTGTTTATGTGGGGTCCCTGTCTTCACAATTTCCGTCAAGCTTTTGGTTAGATTTTGGTCAGTTGGCGTAAGGGTGGAAGGCCAAAAGATTGATGGCGAAAAAAGCTCAGAGAAAGTGCTGGTAGGGGAGTTGTTGAGCTTTTCGACAGCTTTTGAGCAAAAGAAACTTTGTGGCTATTGCCGGCGATTGCGTTGTCGCGGTCATGGCGGTGCGGGATGCTGGTCGTAAGCGTCGAATGCTCCGATTTTGGAGGCCAGCATGGATCTGTTTCTTGAGACTCCGCAGCAACAAGCTGAGCGCATGCTGCGTCAGCAGCAACGACTCATGGAGATGCAAATGCAAGGGGCGGCAGCCCAGCCCTTTGCGCAAAATGTCGTGCCCGCTGCTGTACCTGCAGCTGTGCCCGGGTGCGAATCGGCACCAGAGGCCTATTCCGTACAGCAAGATTCATATGCGCAGGAGCTCGCGTTCGACAAGCGTCGTGCGCGTCGTCGCCGCGTGGGCCAGCGCCTGCGCACATTGGCGATGATCGTGCTCATTCCGCTAGGACTTGCGGCGATTTTCTTGGTCTCGTATGCGCTCACCTGCATCCTCAACGGTGCTTCGCCCAGCGAAGTGCTCCAACATCTGTCAGCCCTCGGCCAGCGCCTAGGCGATGTCATAACAACAATCCGCGCCGGCTGGGAGAGTTAGCGTTTGTCACATTAGGACTTCTAGGGTGTAGGGATTATCGCCACGAGCGGAATTCTTGCATCCTGTGGGTCCTGTCGTGCGACTGAATAGTATTATTGAAGATGAATAATAATATGATTTGTTATGTATAAGCAGGATTTAGAACAGACTCTTTTGGGCATTGACGAAGAGGCGGAGCTGGAAATAGGTCCAAGAGACGACAGGCCGAACGTTGTATTGGTGGGAGGAAGCGCCTTCATGCTAAACGATGTGACGAATCGTTCGGTTACACATGACATTGATGTGTTTGAGGCAGATAGGTGCCTCCGCGAGATCATAGCTCGATACCCCGAGGTGAATGGTATGGCGGTGGCATATTGTAATCAGATGCCGTTCAATTACGAAGATCGTTTGATTCCCTTGGATATTGGGGCGCGCTTTATCAGGTACTTTACGCCATCCTTGGAGGACCTGGCGGTAATGAAGCTCTATGCCTACCGTCCGAACGACATCATCGATCTTCATAGTCAGGCATTCGTCGACCGACTTGATTGGGGGCTGCTCGAACGGCTTATATTCGACGAGGGAGAAGCACTGGCGTCGTCGCCTTCGGAGCGAAGCTATCAAGAGATGGTCTGTGCATACAGGCAATACAAAAAGGAGGTGCTCGGTTGAATCTGACCTTTGAGGGATTCTTAAAAGGCTATTGCCGAGAGCTATCCGGACAGCAGTCGCTGAGTTTTAGAAAATTGGTTGAGCAGGCGACGACGGATGCGCCGCGCGTGGCGGAGCCTCTGTTTTTGCTCGCTTTGGCGCAAGGAAAAGCCGAATACGTTCTGGGCTTATCCGAGGGCTCGTGGATGGAACAGGATTACCGAGACGTTTTATCCTTGTACGGCCAAGCGGGTAGCATGGCGTCTCTATGCGCCAAAAGTGAGCTCCCTAATCGTTATGCCAACGTTTGGCGTGCGTATAGAGCGGTGAAAGAAAAGCCGGCGGCCGATAGAAGGGTGAACGCCCTGATGAGAAAGAAAACGCTGGAAGCATTGGAGGAATCGGGTGTAACGCGCTATGGCCTCTGCCGTGCTCTGCGCCTGAATAAAGGAAACGTATACGCATACTTGGCCGGCGATGACTCAAAGGTGAGCAGGAAAACGGCGCGCCGCATTATGGAATATGCGGAGGAGAGGGGCGCCCAAGAAGGGGCCGGGCGCCCGGTGTGTGTGGCGGGGTAAGATTGATCGCGGTTTTGATTGATGACCGATTGAGTTTGTTGGGCGGAGTTTATGTCTGCTATTGATATTGTGCTTGTTGTGATCGCCTTGGTGGCGGTGGGGGTTGCTGTGGCTTGCGCCCTCCAGCTCAAGAGCCTGCGTGCCGAGTTGCGGGAGCGTGGCGACAGTAGCGCGGAAACGCTGGCAGCACTCGAGCAGGCCAACAACGCGCTCGATGCCCTGAACGTCGCGCTGGCCGAAACCCGCCGCACGGCCAATGCCATCGCGCAGCAGCAGACGACCGATGCGGCCGTGGAGCAGCAACGTTACCTGACCATCGCACGCGAGTTCTCGCAAGCTGGTGACCGGATGGATGACCTGCGCCGCGAGACGGCCCAACAGCTCGGCGCCAATCGCGAGGGCATCGAGCATCGCCTGGACAAGGTGCGCGAGACGGTCGATGCTCAGCTGGGTGCCATCCGCAAGGACAACAACGTGCAGCTCGATCAAATGCGTGCGACGGTGGACGAGAAGCTCTCTCGCACGCTCAACGACCGACTGTCAGCATCGTTTAAGCAGGTGAGCGACCAGCTCGAGGCCGTGTACAAGGGCCTGGGCGATATGCAATCTATCGCCACCGGCGTAGGCGACCTCAAGCGTGTGCTGGGCAATGTGAAGGCGCGCGGCATTTTGGGCGAGGTGCAGCTGGGTGCAATTCTGGCGGACATCCTTACACCCGACCAGTATCTGGAAAACGTCGCCACCAAGCCCGGCGCCTCGGAGCGCGTTGAGTTTGCCGTCAAGCTGCCGGTAGACGAGGGCGATCCCGTGCTGCTGCCGATCGACTCCAAATTCCCGGGCGACGCATATGAGCATCTGCTCGACGCCCAGGAGTCGGGTGACGCTGAGGCCGTCGCCGCAGCGCGTAAGACGCTCGACACCATGGTCAAACGCGAGGCCAAGGACATCTGCGAAAAGTACCTGAGCGTGCCCGCGACGACCAACTTTGGCATTCTATTCGTGCCATTTGAGGGCCTGTACGCCGAGGTCGTCAGCCGACCCGGGCTCATCGAAACCCTGGGCCGCGACTATCACGTCAACGTTGCCGGCCCTAGCACCATGGCGGCCATTCTCAACAGCCTGCAGATGAGTTACCAAACGTTTAAGCTGCAAAAACGCACCGACGACGTGCTGCGCGTGCTCTCCGCCGTCAAGGCCGAGCTGCCGCGCTATCAAAAGGCGCTGCGCCGCGCCCAGCAGCAGATCGAGACCGCGGGCAAAACGGTCGAGGGCATTATCACCACGCGCACCAACGTCATGGAGCGCAAGCTCAAGGATATCGACGCGCTGGAAGATGCCGAGGAGGCCGACGAGATCTTGGGGCTCACATCCGCGGAGCTGCTCGCAGACCAAAAAGACGAGGACTAATTGCATCTGACGGCGGAGCGCCTGCGCAAGCACGGCGCGGGCGCTTTTCGCATCGTGCTTGCCTGAAGTGCACTTTAGTGTGCAACAATGGCGTTTCGCCCTATCAGACGCGAAAGGAAGCCCATGTCTCAGAGAAGCACCAGCCCGCTCAGCCGCTCCACCGTGCGCCGCACGCTGCAGCGGTTTTGGGGTGTCACGCGCACGCAGCCGCTGATTGTCTTTCTCTCGGTGTTCTCGTCGGCGGGCGACATCTTTTTGCTGACGTTTGCCAATACCTATGTGATGGCCCTCATTGTCGACCGCGTTCAAGCCGGTCCCGTGGTGGGTGACCAGGTGTTTGAGGTCTTCGGCCCCTATATCCTGGCGCTCGTACTCGTTAACCTGGTGGGTCAGATCCTCTCCAAGTTACAGGACTACACCGTCTACAAGCTCGAGATTGCAGGCAACTATCACCTGGCGCGTCTATGCTTCGACACGCTCTCCAACCAATCCATGACATTCCATACCAGCCGCTTTGGCGGATCGCTCGTGAGCCAGACGAGTCGTTTTATGAGCGGCTACACGGGTCTGGTCGACGTGACGGTGTATTCGCTCATCCCCACCATCACCTCGGTCATCTGCACCGTGGCCGCACTCGCCCCGGTGGTGCCGACGTTTACCGTGATCCTGGTGTGCATCATGGTCGTCTACATCGCGTTTGTCTGGCTTATGTACAAGCGCATCATGCCGCTTTCGGCCGCGACGTCCGCCGCGCAGAACAAGCTCTCGGGCGTACTCTCCGACGCGGTCACGAACATCTTGGCCGTCAAGACTTGCGGGCGCGAGGACTTTGAACGCGATCTGTTCGACGCCGCCGATCGTGCCGCGCGCGATGCCGAGACGGTCTCGATGCACGCCATGATGCAGCGCAACTTTACGACCTCGGGTCTTATCGTCATCACTATGGCCGTGGTGAGTGTGTTCGTGGCGGGCGGCAACGCGTGGTTTGGCATCTCGGCCGGCTCGCTCGTCATGATCTTTACCTACACCTATAACCTCACCATGCGCCTGAACTACGTAAGCTCCATGATGCAGCGCATCAACCGCGCGCTCGGCGATGCGGCCGAGATGACGCGCGTGCTGGACGAGCCACGTTTGGTGGCAGACGACCCGGACGCCCCTGAGCTCAAAGTGACCGAGGGCGCGATTGATTTTGAGCACCTGAGCTTTGCGTATCGTGACGCTGCGGCGGGCGAGAGCGTGTTCGATGACCTGACACTTCATGTGGCGGCGGGCCAGCGCGTGGGCCTGGTTGGCAAATCGGGCTCGGGTAAGACGACGCTCACCAAGCTGCTGCTGCGCCTGGACGATGTTCAGGGCGGCCGCGTGCTCGTGGACGGTCAGGATGTCTCGCGCTGCACGCAGCAGAGCCTGCGCCGCCAGGTTGCCTACGTGCCTCAGGAGGCGCTGCTGTTCCACCGCTCCATTCGCGAGAATATCGCCTACGGCCGCCCCGACGCCACCGACGAGCAGATCCGCGAGGCGGCTCGCTTGGCTAATGCGACCGAGTTTATCGACCGCTTGCCTCGTGGCTTTGACACCATGGTGGGCGAGCGCGGCGTCAAGCTCTCGGGCGGCCAGCGTCAGCGCGTGGCTATCGCCCGCGCCATCCTAACCGACGCGCCGATTTTGGTGCTCGACGAGGCGACGTCTGCCTTGGACAGCGAGTCCGAGGCGTTGGTGCAGGAGGCGCTCGAGAACCTGATGCGTGGACGTACCTCCATTGTGGTGGCGCACCGCCTGTCCACCGTGGCGGCGCTCGACCGCATTGTGGTGCTGGCCGATGGCGAGATTGTCGAGGACGGCACGCATGCGCAGCTTGTCGAGGCGGGTGGCGAGTACGCGAGCCTGTGGAGCCGTCAGACCGGCGCATTCTTGGAGGCGTAAGCGTCTCGGACGTGGGACAATTGTGCCCATAAGTTTATTGTGCCGTTGAGCCGAGGAGTCGTTATGCCACGCGAGACCAATGCCGCCAAACGCGAGCGCGCCGTTGAGGTGTGCGAGCGTCTCAACCGTCGCTATGGCCCGGTCGAGTGCTTTTTGGACCACGAGAATCCCTTCCGCTTACTGATCGCGGTGCTGCTCTCGGCGCAAACGACCGATGCACAGGTCAACAAGGTGACGCCGCGGCTGTTTGCCCAGTGGCCTACGCCCGAGGCTATGGCCGGGGCGAGCGTGGCTGACGTGGCAGACACCATCAAGTCACTCGGCTTCTACAAGAGCAAAGCCAAGCATGCCGTCGAGGCCGCGCAGATGATCGTCGCCGACTATGGCGGCGAGGTGCCGGCCGACATGAAGGAACTCGTGAAGCTGCCGGGCGTGGGACGCAAGACGGCAAACATCGTGCTCAACGTGGGGTATGGCATCGTGGAGGGTATTGCGGTGGACACACACGTCAACCGCATTGCGCACCGCCTGATGCTGAGTCCTAAGACGCATGCCAAGGAGCCGCTCAAGACCGAGCAGGATCTACTCAAGATTTTGCCGCACGAGTATTGGGAGTCGGTCAACCATCAGTGGATCACCTTTGGTCGCGAGATCTGCGATGCCCGCAAACCCAAGTGTGACGAGTGTCCGCTGGCAGATTTGTGCCCCAGCGTGCGCGTAGCGGGGTAGGGCGGAACGCATCTTCGTCTGGCGTTTTTTGCAGGGCCGGGTTTGCCCTTGAGCAGGAGTCCTCTCCATGCGCTACCATGACAAACAATGATCTTTGACGAACGACCCGCCGAGCTTGCCTCGGCGGGCTTTTGGCGTTGCAATGCCGGAGGAACAGCATGCTCA
>DXMG01000063.1 GCA_019414325.1 Collinsella sp.
CAAGACTGTGTTCTGGAATGGTCCCATGGGCGTCTTCGAGTTCGACAACTTCGCCGACGGCACCAAGGCCGTCTGCGAGGCCGTCGCGGCCAACCAGGACTGCACGTCCATCATCGGCGGCGGGGACTCCGTCGCCGCAGTCAACAAGTTCGGCCTCGCCGACAAGATGAGCTGGATCTCCACCGGTGGTGGCGCTTCCATGGAGCTCGTCGAGGGTAAGGCCCTGCCCGGAGTGGAGGCGCTTCTCGATGCCTAATCGCACCCTTCTTATCGCTGGTAACTGGAAGATGAACAACGACGTCGCCGAGGCCGCCAAGCTCGCCGACGAGCTGGCTCAGGCTCTGCCCGAGGTTCCGGCCGGCGTCGAGGTGCTCGTCTGCCCTCCGACCATCGACATCACCACGGTTCATGACCGTATTCAGGCTGCCCCCATTGCCCTCGGTGCACAGAACGTGTACTGGGAGGCCAAGGGTGCCTTCACCGGTGAGTCCTCTTGCGACATGCTCAAGTCCGCTGGCTGCACCTACTGCATCATCGGTCACTCCGAGCGTCGCGACTACTTCCACGAGACCGACGAGGACCAGAACAAGAAGGCTAAGGCTCTCGTTGCCGCCGGCCTTGTTCCCGTCTTCTGCTGCGGCGAGTCCCTCGAGGTCCGCGAGGCTGGCACCTATGTCGAGCACGTCGTGAACCAGGTCAAGGCTGGCCTTGCTGGTCTTGAGATCACCTGCCCCAAGCAGGTCGTCGTCGCCTACGAGCCCATCTGGGCCATCGGCACCGGCAAGACCGCTACCGCCGAGGACGCTCAGGAGGTCTGCGGTGCTATCCGTGAGACCCTCAAGGAGATGTTCGGCGAGGAGCTCGCTAACGGCATCCGCGTGCTGTATGGCGGTTCCGCCAAGCCCGGCAACATCGCCGAGCTCGTCGCCAAGCCCGACGTTGACGGCGCCCTCGTGGGCGGCGCTTCGCTCAAGGCTGCCGACTTCGCCTCTATGGTCGTCAAGGCAGGCGAGTAGGACATATGGCACAACGTCATCTTCCTGCACTCCTGATTATCATGGATGGCTGCGGCCTTGCTCCGGCCGATGGCGAGAACGCCGTCGCCGCTGCCAAGACGCCCTTCCTTGATGGCCTGTACGAGAAGTACCCCCACACCACGCTCGGTGCTTCGGGCGAGGACGTGGGCCTTCCCGACGGCCAGATGGGTAACTCCGAGGTGGGTCACCTCAACATCGGTGCCGGCCGCATCGTGTTCCAGGAGCTTTCGCGCATCAACAATGCCATCAAGGACGGTTCCATCGCCAAGAACGAGGTTTTCGTCAAGGCTATGGACGATGTCAAGGCTGACGGTAAGACTCTCCACCTCATGGGCCTTATGAGCCCTGGCGGTGTTCATTCTCACATGAACCACGTCGAGGCTCTGGTCAAGATGGCTGCCGAGCACGGTGTCAAGACCGTTCGCGTCCACGCCTTCATGGATGGTCGCGACGTTGACCCGCAGTCCGGTGCCGGTTACATGAGTGAGTTCTGCGCTTTCCTGGCTAAGATCTCCGAGGAGACCGGTTGCGACGCTCGCGTTGCCACCGTCTCGGGCCGTTATTGGGCCATGGACCGCGATAATCGTTGGGAGCGCATCCAGCGCGCCTACGACGTCATGGTCAACGCGTCCGATGCTGATACCGACCCCGTTGCCGGTATCAAGGCCTACTACGAGAAGGACCCGCGCGGCGACGAGTTCGTCGAGCCCTTCGCTGCCCACAACGAGGGCATTCACGAGGGCGACGCGGCCATCTTCTTCAACTTCCGTCCCGACCGTGCTCGTCAGATGACCCGCGTGTTCACGGACAAGGAGTTCGACGGCTTTGAGCGCGAGCAGATCAAGCTTTCGCACTTTGTGACGATGACCGAGTATGATCCGACGTTTGACGTCGAGGTCGCCTTCCCCAAGACGTTCCCCGAGAACGTCCTGGCCGACGTTATCGCCGCCAATGGCCTGAAGCAGCTGCACACTGCCGAGACCGAGAAGTACGCCCACGTGACGTTCTTCCTCAACGGTGGCATCGAGGAGCCCAAGGAGGGCGAGGAGCGCGTGCTCGTCGCTTCCCCCAAGGTTGCTACCTACGATCTGCAGCCCGAGATGAGCGCTCCCGAGGTTACCGAGAAGCTCGTCGCCGCCATCAACGAGGATCGCGCTGATTTCTACATCGTGAACTTCGCGAACTGCGACATGGTTGGTCACACCGGTGTCTTCGACGCTGCCGTTAAGGCCGTTGAGGCTGTTGACGATGCCCTGTCCAAGGTTGTCCCGGCGATTCTCGCCAAGGGCGGCTTTGCACTGATTACCGCCGACCACGGCAACGCCGATCACATGTTTGACGTTGCTTCCGACGGCTCCAAGCATCCGTTTACGGCTCACACCACCAACCGCGTGCCGTTCATCATCGTTGATGAGAAGGCCAAGCTCACCGGTATCGAGGACGGCCGTCTTTCCGATATCGCTCCGACCATGCTCACCATGGCTGGTATTGAGCCTTCCGCCGAGATGACGGGCCGCGTGCTCGCTACCGAGGCCTAATAGAAAACAAATACCGTTTTCTAGCAAGGGGGTTGTCCACAACCGGACAACCCCCTTTTTGGTATTTCTGCCATTTCCACCCCGTCCTTGAGTGGCAGGTAGGGGAGAGCGGGGGATTGTGGTACAGTACTGGAGTTTGAACTGTTCTATTAAGGAGCTTATCTATGGGTCCGTTCCAGATTCTTCTGTTTGTCGTTTGGGCTGTTTCTGCCGTGGCGCTGACGATTCTCGTCCTGATGCATTCCGGTAAGGGTACCGGCGTTTCGGATATGATTGCCAGCTCGCTGTATAACTCCAGCTCTGCCACGGGCGTTATGGAGCAGAACCTTGACCGCCTGACCGTCATCATGGCTGTCGTGTTTGCCGTGTGCGTCGTGCTGTGCATGTTCTTCTTCCCGCAGGGCATCGTGGGCTACTAATCACGAACCGCATAAATACTTGAAAAGGGTCCCGCAAGTGCGGGACCCATTTTGTTTACATATTTGTAACAGAGTCAAAATATCCTCATATACTTCGCCCAACTAAAGAAAATCTCGACCGTTAACCGGAATTAGCCCCAAATCGTGCATAAAATGCGCTACTGTATTGCAATACGTTGGTCCGCTTTGTATAACCAGCCAAAACGGCGGACCGCGTTTGAATGGTTCGATTGGGCTGTCTTGACGTTGCCCGACCGAACTTACTTTGTCCTATCTCATAAGGAGGATGGCATGGCTGATTCTATGTTCCACCAGCCCGTTATGGGTCGTCGCGCCTTTGTCGGCGGTACCCTTGCTGCGAGCTCCATGGCTTTTCTTGCCGCATGCGGCAAGAAGGGCGGCGACGCTTCCGGTTCTGAGTCCGGTTCGACGCTGAACTTCTACATCAACAACCCGGTCTGCATCGACCCCTATAACGTCCAGGAGGACCAGGGCACTCAGGTCGAGTACCAGCTCTTTGATGCTCTGACCTCTTATGACGCCGAGAAGGGCGAGATCGTTCCGCTGGCTTGCGAGTCCTTTGAGGCCAACGACGACGCCACCGAGTTCACCTTCAAGATCAAGAAGGCCAAGTTCCACAACGGTGACGACGTTACCTCCAAGTCCTTCAAGCTCGGTTGGGAGCGTCTGGTCAACACCAAGTCGGCCATCGCTACCGAGTACGGCCCTTCCGAGGTCTCCTATCACCTTTCTATGGTCGAGGGCTATGACGACCTGCTTGCCGGTAACGCTACCGAGCTCAGCGGTGTTACTTGCCCCGACGATGAGACCCTCGTCGTCAAGCTGTCTTCCGCTTACGCCGACTTCCCCTTCGTCGCCTCTCACCCGGCTCTGGCCCCGGTTCCCGAGTGCGCCGAGTCCGATGCCAAGAGCTTCTACCTTGCACCGGTCGGTAACGGCCCGTTCATGATGGACGGCAAGTGGGAGGATGGTCAGGAGATCAACCTCAAGAAGTTCGACGATTACTATGGCGACAAGGCCAAGATCGATGGCATCCACTTCCAGGTCATCAAGGACATGGAGACCGCTTACAAGGAGTTCCAGGCCGGTAACCTCGATGTCTGCGACGTTCCCGTTGCTCAGATCGACGCCGCCAAGAAGGATCGCGGCGTGTCCAAGGACGGCTACACCATGGGCGACGGCGAGCGCATGCTGCTCGGCTCCGAGCTTTCCACCTACTACCTGACCTGCAACAACACGGCCGAGCCGTTCAACAACGCCGACCTGCGCAGGGGTATCTCCCTGGCCATCAACCGTGAGGCCATCTGCAAGACCATCTTCAAGGGTACCCGTACCCCCGCCGACGGCATTGTTCCTCCGGGCATCGATGGCTACAAGGAGGGCGCATGGGAGTTCTGCGCCTACGACGTCGACAAGGCTAACGAGTACCTCGACAAGGTTGCTCCCGCTGGCGCTAACGGCGATCGTGGCATTAACGTGACCCTTTCCTACAACCAGGATGGTGGCCACAAGGAGATCATGGAGTCCATCATCGGTGACCTCGCCAAGGTTGGCGTTACCGCTGTCTCCGATACCCCTGAGTGGTCTGCCTTGCTCGAGCAGTACCAGAACTTTAACTATCAGTTCGGTCGTCTGGGTTGGATTGCCGACTACCCGATTATGGACAACTTCCTGTATCCGCTGTTCCACTCCGACTCCCTCGGTGGCGACAACCGCTCCGGTTACAACAACCCCGAGTTCGACGCCAAGGTCAACGAGGCTCGCACCACGGTTGACGACGAAGAGCGCGTTGCTAAGATGCAGGAGGCCGACGCTATGGTCGCTGCCGACTGCCCGGTCATCCCGGTGATGTTCTACACGCACACCATCGTCGGCTCCGATCGCATCAAGCACCTCTATGTCGATCCGCAGAAGCACGCCGAGCTGGGTACCGCTGAGCTCGCCTAAGAGTTTGCAGCTTCCGTGAGGGTCAAGTATTTACGTAGACCTCATGGGAAACATACAGTTCTCCCTAACCTGGGGTAAACTGGCTGATGGTAATTTTGGGATGCCGGTCTGGCGATCGGCATCCCATTTAGGTTAATCCCTAGATAGGGGAGTGGTATGGGTAAGTACATCGTTAAACGTGTGCTTCAGTTCATCCCGGTATTTTTGGGCGTTACGCTGATTCTGTTCGCCCTTCAGAATATCGTGCCGGGAGATCCGATCAAGCTGATCGGTGGAGACAAGGCTCTGTCCCCCGAGGTGGAGCTTCAGCTTCGCGTCCGCTATCACCTGGTCCAGTCGGACGAGGACGGCAACGCGATCCTTGACGAGAACGGCGACCCCGTTCAAACGTCGCTCGTGGACCGTTACTTGTATTACATGAACGGCCTGCTTCATGGCGATCTGGGCAATTCGTATCAGCGCAAGCTGCCGGTTACGGAAATCTTTGCCCAGAAGTATCCGTATACGGTCAAACTTGCCGCGTGCGCCATCGTGCTCGAGGCAATCATGGGTATCGGTGCGGGTATCATTTCGGCGGTAAAGCGTTATTCCTTCTGGGATATTTTGGTAACGCTCACCACGTCGATCCTCGTTGCGGTCCCGGCCTTCTGGCTCGGTATGTTGCTGCAGCTGTTCTTTGGCGTCATCCTCAAGGACGCTACGGGCGGTGCAATCTCCATGCCGATCTCGGGTGCCGGCGGTTCCAGCTCTCAGTATCAGGATTGGATGCACTATGTGCTTCCGACCATTACGCTGGCTTCGGTTTCGACCGCTTATGCCGCCCGCATTATGCGCTCGCAGCTGCTTGACGTCATGAACCAGGATTACATCCGTACGGCAAAGGCCAAGGGTCTCTCCAATCGCGCGATCATCGTCAAGCATGCGCTTAAGAATGCACTCATCCCCGTCGTTACCTATATTGGTGTCGACTTTGGTGGCATGCTTTCGGGCGCCATCCTGACCGAGACGGTTTTTAACTGGCCCGGTATCGGCTATGAGGTCTATCGCGCCATTAGCATGCGTGACTGGCCCATCGTTATGGGCGGCGTTACGCTCATCGTCGTCGTCGTCATGGTGATTAACCTGCTCGTCGACATTAGCTATGCATTCCTCGACCCGCGCATCCGCCTTGGCGGTCCGTCGGATAAGGCCTAAGGGAGGTACGTCTCATGCAGGAAACTGATTCTCAGTCTCAGGAGCAGGCTACCGCCACCAAGGCCGCATCTGCTCCCGCCAAGTCCCGCACGCTGTGGGGCGACGCTTTTAAGCGTCTTCGCAAGAACAAGCTCGCCGTTATCGGTGTCTGCTGGATCATCATCGTCGTTTTGGTTGCCCTGACCGCAGATCTGTGGGCTAAGCCCTGGCTCGGTTCGCCGACGGCTTCCGACTCGACCACCATGGCCGAGACGTCGCTGTTGGCTCCGTGTGCAGAGCACCCGTTTGGCACCGACGCCCTTGGTCGCGACATTCTCGTCCGCGTTATCTACGGTGCACGCGTTTCGCTGTCCGTCGGCATTATGGCCACCGCGATCTCCACGGTGATCGGTCTGGTCATGGGTGCTCTGGCCGGTTTCTACGGCGGGATCTGGGATACGATCATCATGCGCTGTGCGGACATCTTCCTGGCGTTCCCGTACGTGCTGTTCGTTGTCGCCATGATCGCCGTTATCGGCCGTGGTCTTCAGAACGTCTTTATCGCCATCGGTATTCTCGGCTGGCCTTCGATTGCGCGCGTCTTCCGCTCTGCAATCTTGACGGTCAAGGAAAACGACTATGTTGACGCTGCGCGCGCGATGGGTGCATCCGATGCTCGTATCGTCGTGCGTCACATCTTCCCGAACTCCGTCGCCTCTATCGTGGTCTACGCAACCATGAACATTGGTGGCGCCATTCTGACCGAGTCCGCTCTGTCCTTCCTCGGCATGGGCGTTATTCCGCCTACGCCTTCGTGGGGCTCCATGATTCAGGACGGTCAGCAGTATCTTCTGACCGCTCCCTGGATGATGATCATGCCCGGTCTGGCAATTCTCTCGACGGTGCTCGCCTTCACCCTGCTGGGTGACGGTCTGCGCGACGCCCTCGACGTCAAGATGAAGGACGCATAAGGATGAAGAAGAACAAGAACTATGTGGACCTGAAGGACCAGCCGGTTCCCGAGGGCCAGCATCTGCTCGAGGTCGATGACCTTAAGATGTATTTCCACACCGAGGATGGCGTCGTTCGCGCTGTCGACGGTGTCTCCTACACGCTCGATCGCGGCGAGACCCTGGGAGTCGTCGGTGAATCCGGCTCCGGTAAGTCCGTGACCGCCATGACCATCATGGGCCTTATCTCGATGCCTCCGGGAAAGATCGAGGGCGGTGACGTTCGCTATCGCGGTCGTTCTATCCTCGAGATGACCGAGGAAGAGATGCAGCACATTCGCGGTAACGATATCGCGATGATCTTCCAGGATCCTATGACCTCCTTGAACCCGGTCTATAAGATCGGCAAGCAGGTGGGCGAGGGCCTTCGTCTGCACCGTGGCTACTCCAAGCAGGAGGCGCTCAAGCGTGCTACCGAGCTTTTGGACCTCGTGGGTATCCCCGAGCCCGAGAAGCGCGTCAATGAGTATCCGCACCAGTTCTCTGGCGGTATGCGTCAGCGCGTCATGATTGCCATGGCTCTTGCCTGCGATCCCGATATTCTGATTGCCGATGAGCCCACGACTGCCCTGGACGTTACCATTCAGGCTCAGATTATTGAGCTTATGCAGGAAATGCAGGAGAAGAATGGCAACGCCATCATCATGATTACCCATGACCTGGGCGTCGTTGCCGATATGGCCGATAAGATCATGGTTATGTACGCCGGCCGTCCCGTCGAGTTCGGTACTGCTGAGGAAATCTTCTACGAGAGCCGCCACCCCTACACCTGGGGCCTTATCCGCTCCATCCCGGAGCAGGCCATCGAAGAGAAGAAGCCTCTTACGCCGATTCACGGCAACCCGCCTTCGCTCATGAACCTGCCCGAGGGCTGCGTATTCTCTCCTCGTTGTCCCTATGCGACGGACAAGTGCCGCAAGCAGCGCCCCGAGCGCGTTGTCACCGAGTCCGGCCACTATTCTGCGTGCCACTACTCCGGTGACCCCGAGTTCCTCAAGAACGCCCCTGAGACGTCCCGTACGCGCAAGGATTCCAAGAAGGGAGGCGAGGCGTAATGGCAGATACCAACGAGCGTACTCCGCTGCTGAAGGTCGAGCACCTCTCTAAGGAGTTTCCCGCTGAGTCCGGCATGTTCGCCAAGCGCTTCTCCAAGCGTGTCGTCTCTGCTGTGAATGACATTTCGTTCGAGATTTATCCGGGCGAGACCTTTGGCCTGGTCGGCGAGTCTGGTTGCGGTAAGTCCACCACGGGCCGCACCATCATGCGCCTGACCAAGCCGACGGCAGGCAAAGTGTTCTTCCAGGGCAAAGACGTTGCCGAGATGAGCAAGCACGAGATCAAGGATATGCGTCGCGAGATGCAGTTCATCTTCCAGGACCCCTATGCTTCGCTGAATCCTCGTATGACCATCGGCGAGATTGTCTCTGAGCCCATGACCATTCATGGCGTGGGCACCAAGGAAGAGCGTATCGAGCGTGTCCGCGAGCTGCTGGACGTCGTCGGTCTGAACCCCGAGCACATCAACCGCTATCCGCACGAGTTCTCGGGCGGCCAGCGTCAGCGTGTCGGCATTGCCCGCGCGTTTGCTCTGAAGCCCAAGCTGATTATCTGCGACGAGCCGGTTTCCGCTCTGGATGTGTCCATTCAGGCCCAGGTTCTGAACCTGCTCAAGGAACTGCAGGACAAGTTCGGTACCGCGTATCTGTTTATCGCTCACGACCTGTCCGTCGTGCAGCACATTTCCGATCGCGTTGCCGTTATGTATCTGGGTAAGATGGTCGAGGTTTCGGACTGGAAGACGCTCTATAGCGAGCCTCACCATCCGTACACGCAGTCGCTGCTGTCTGCTGTGCCGGTGCCCGATCCTGACATCCAGAAGACTCGTAAGCGCATCATCCTCGCCGGCGATCCGCCGTCACCGCTGGATCCGCCGACCGGTTGCCGTTTCCACACGCGCTGCCCGATCGCTCAGGGCATCTGCTCCGAGAAGCTGCCTGAGTTTAAGGAAGTCGCTCCGGGCCACTGCTGTGCCTGCCACTTCGCCGAGCCGTTCCCGATCAAGGAATCGCACATCGACCTGTAGTCGGTTGTTCTCGTCCGGGCCCGCCCTGAAGTTACTTTTCAGAACGTCCTCGGACATGCAAGAAACCCCCGCTGCGCACTTCGTGAACTGCGCCCCAATTCTTGGACGGGCTAATAAGCGGCCTACGCCGCACATAGG
>DXMG01000064.1 GCA_019414325.1 Collinsella sp.
AAAGTGCGTGGAGTCGCCTGGGCTTGGCAGAGGGGCGGCGAAATATATTAAGTTTCCTGCTCTACAGTCCTGCGCAAGACGGAAAGCACATTAAGTGCTTTCCTTTGCGTGCGGAACTCGCGACAAACTTAATATATTTCGCCGCCCCTCTGCCAAGCTCGGGAGACGACACGTTAATGTCTGCTAAACCTTGCTCGCTCAGCTAATTACTTTGTTGAGGGTCCACTATTTGCTGGAGGGAAAACTTGCATTGCATTGGCTCGCCTTCTGCTTGTGGCTTTTCCTCGTCAAAATCGAAGATCATGATGGCGCAGTTGGGGAGTTTTGTTGGGAGCTCAAAGTCCGCTGGGGCGGCAGCCTTGATGAATTGGCGGCTGGCGCTGCCGTGGCTTACTGCTAGGAGGGTTTCGATGCCCTCGGAGCCCATGAGATTGGTGAGGGTGCCTACCATACGTTCTTGCAGCGCGCGGCTTCCTTCTCCTCCGAAGGGGACCAAATCCTCGCCCGGATCCCAGACGTCGGTGGGTAGCGCGTCGTGGGGGCCTTCTTCGAAGGTGCCGTAGCAGCGCTCGATGATGCCTTCGCAGGGCTCGACTGCTGCGTCCGGGCCGAGGAGTTCGCATGCGACGAGCTGAGCTGTGTCCATGGCTCGGCCTAAGGGCGAAGAGACCACTTTGTCGGGGACAACGTCGTGGCTCTTGAGCCATGCGGCTGCCATTCCCGCCTGTTTACGGCCCAGGTCGGTTAACGGTGAATCACAGCGACCCTGGACCAGCTTTTTGACGTTGAACTCCGTCTGACCGTGGCGGAGTAGATACAGTTTCTTCATGCTCTCCCCTTCTGCATAACCTGCTTTGCCGGCACAGCCTTACTCGTGGGTATGTCCTACGTAGTCTTCGTCGATCGTAATTTTGGCAATCGACTTGGGATATTCCGATTCGACCCGTTGTGCCAGCGCGTGCTTTAAGTCTTCGGCACTCATCTGCAGATCCGAGGGTCGCACGCAGTCAAAGATCACGTTGGTGTGCGTAGGACCCGGCACACAGCGTAGGTCATGAATCGAGAGGCGGCTATCGATCTGTTGAGCCATGGCGTTAATGCGTAAACGCATGCTCGCCACCTTGGGGTCATCGGTCACGATGGGATCGTAGTGAAGCGTGACGATCATTCCGTCTTCGTTTCTAAACGACTGCTCGATGTTATCGAGCGTGTCGTGACTTTCCAGCGGGCTGGCCTCGGCTGCCATCTCGGCGTGAGCGCTTGCGAACTTCCTGCCCGGGCCGTAGTCGTGAACCATCAAATCGTGAACGCCCAAAACGCCGGGGTAGCTCATGATCTTGTCTCGAATGTGCTTGACCAGCTTAGGATCGGGCGCCTGGCCCAAAAGCGGGCTCACCGTATCCTGGATGAGCTCAAAACCACTCCAGCCGATATAGGCGCCAACGGCAAGGCCGACCCAAGCATCAAGATTGATGCGCGTCACCTGCGAAACAATTGCGCACGCTAACACGGCGCCTGTGGCAAGGACATCGTTTTTGGAATCCTGAGCGGTCGCACGCAACGTCTCGGACTCAATGCGGTCACCGAGCTTTTGGTTGAGGGCCGCCATCCACAGCTTTACGACCATCGAAAGCACTAGAACTGCCACCAGGGCAAGCGAGAACTCGACAGGTTCCGGGTTGACGATACGCTCAACCGAGGACTTCACCAGTTCGATGCCAATAAGCAGCACGAGCGCCGCCACAACCAGACCCGAGAGATACTCGTAGCGGCCATGTCCGTAAGGATGCTCGGGGTCGGCCGGCTTGCTCGCCAGCCTAAAGCCCAGCACGCTCACGATATTCGAGCTGGCATCGGACAGGTTGTTCATGGCATCCGCCACGATCGAAACCGATCCCGACAGCACGCCAATTACGCCCTTCGCAGCACAAAGCGCAACATTGGCGAGAATACACACCACGCCCGTCAACGTGCCCACGCGCGCACGGTCGCCCTGCGCACGACGAACAATCCACTCAACCATCCTCATCAGTCCCCACGGTACTACCTATATATCTATTGCTCAAACGGATTGTAGTGTAGCCACTTTGTCCCCCAGATACAAAAGGCCGCAACCCACACGAGCCGCGGCCTTGGAACATGACAATGGAATCGTCCTTTTGTCGCACAGGTCTATGCGCTTGCTTCAGCAGCGCTCACCACTGTTTCGGGCGAATCGGCTTCGTCTTCTGCCGTCTGCTCCTTCGTCGGCACCACGCCAAAGCAGTAGCTCAGCGCCGCAGACACCGCAAATGCCGTGCCGCCGGCAGCGCAGCACCACAGCAGGTTCGAAATACCGCCCGTGGCAAAACCAATGACCATGAGGACATTCGTCATACCGATGGTATAGGCCGTAACGTGGCCCACGGCCGCAACAAGGCCTCCGACGGCGCCGCCAATGGCCATGCACGTCAGGCACCTGCCATATTTAAAGCCGCAACCGTACAGCGCCGGCTCACTTACGCCACCAAGCACGCCCGAGATCGAATAGCCCAGCATGAGAGCCTTCTCGTCCTTATCCGCAACGCGAAGCGACGCACCAAAGGGCATGCCCCAAACGGCAAACGTCGCCATCGTCGCGGCGATCAGAATGCACGAATCCGTTCCCACACTCATAAACTGCGCATAGGCGAGCGATAGGACAACGTTGCTGATGCCCGCAATCTTAAGGAACTCCCAACCCGCGGCAAGCCCCATGAGCGTGAGCAGCGACACGATGCCACCGGAATTGCCAAGCATAAACATAAGCTGTCCCAACAGCATGCCCAGATAGCTGCCCGCCGGCGCCGTAATGCACAGCGAAACCGGAACCATGACGAGCATGGTTGCAAACGGAACGAACGAAAACGCCACGGCCTTAGGGATAACGCGCCGAAAGAAACACTCCACTCGCCATAGCACAGGCACCGAGATGAGAACCGGAATAACAGTCGTCGTGTAATCGTTGACCGGCGCGGGAAGCAGGCCATACACGGAAGTCATCGATGCCCCCGTCGTCGATGCGGCATCGACGAGCTTAAGCAGATCGGGCGCAATCAATACGCCGCCCAGCATCATGCCCAGCTGCTCCGAGCAACCGAGCTGGCGGGCGGCCGCCCAACCAAGATAAATGGGCAAAAAGTAGTAGCCGGCGTTATAGAGCCAACTGTAGAACAGGCGATAGATTTCGGAATCGGCTGGCCACAGGCCCAGCATGCCATCGCCCATAATGACGGCGACGGTGCGGAACAACGCCGCGCAGACAATAAACGGCAGCGCCGACATCATGCTTTTGGACAGATAGTCCACCACGGCCATGGCGTTTGATGAAACCGTCGTTGTAAACGAGGTGTTAGAAACTTGTGACATGGAACGCCTTTCCCAATGTGACATGCGAGTTTTCCCTTTGTCACATCGTGCGGTACTGACCGATTGCGCGGTACTTTTCATAGCGGAGGTTTGTGAGGGTCGCGTCGTCGAGCTGCCCAAGCGTATCGAAGGCATCAAATGCCGAGGACATGACGGCACCGGCGATCTCCTCATGCGACAGGCCCCTATCGTCAACAATGCCGTCGATGATGCCGAGCGCCAACAGATCGGGGGCCGTGAGCCTAAGCGCCTCGGCGGCCTCATTCGCGCGCTCGGTATCCTTCCACAGGATCGACGCACAGGCCTCGGGGCTCACGACCGAATAGGCCGAGCTCGAGAGCATCAGGATGCGGTCGGCCACGGACAGCGCCAGCGCGCCACCAGAGCCGCCCTCGCCTGTCACCACCGAGACAATCGGCGTCTTGAGGCCGCTCATCTCCATGAGATTCTGGGCAATCGCCTCGCCCTGGCCGCGCTCCTCGGCACCGATGCCGCAAAACGCGCCCGAAGTATCGACCAGACACAGAACCGGTCGACCAAACTTTTCGGCCTGGCGCATAAGGCGACGCGCTTTGCGGTAGCCCTCGGGATGTGCCATACCAAAGTTGCGACGCATGCGCTCTTTGGTCGTGGTGCCGCGCTCGACGGCGATAACCGTCACGGGTCGCCCGTCTTTCCAGCCAATGCCAGCCACCACGGCGGCGTCGTCGCCAAAGTAACGGTCGCCATGCAGCTCCACAAATCCATCCAGGCCCAGTGAGATCATCTCGCCCGCCGTGGCGCGATCTGCCGAGCGGGTCTGCTTGACAATCTCGAGCGCGGTTTTTGGTGCGGTCGAGCGCTTGAACAAGTGTCCCAGCTTTTTGCCGCGACGACCCGTATGCACGATCTCATGCGGTGCCCCCAGGCCGGGCGCGTGCCCTTCGTGCAGTGCCAGCAGCTCGCCTACCGTGAGCGCAATCTCGCCACGCGGAACAACGGCATCGCAAAAGCCGTGCTCCAGCAAAAACTCGGAGCGCTGGAATCCCTTGGGCAGGCGCTTGTGCATGTTCTGCTCGATCACGCGCGGGCCGGCAAATGCCGTCAGGGCATCGGGCTCGGCCAGGATAATATCGCCCTCCATGGCAAAGCTCGCGGTTACGCCTCCGGTCGTGGGGTCAGTGAGCACCGTGATATACAGGCCGCCCGCCTCGCTATGGCGCCTAACCGCCGCAGAAATCTTGGCCATCTGCATAAGCGATGTCACGCCCTCTTGCATGCGCGCACCGCCCGAAACGGTAAAGCCGACAACTGGCAATCCAAGCTCGGTCGCTCGCTCAAATGTGCGACAGATCTTCTCGCCCACCACGGAACCCATCGAGCCCATCATAAAGTTGGCGTCCATAAAGAAGAGCGCCGTATCGCAACCGCAGATTTTGCCCTTGCCGCACGCGACGGCATCGCGCTCGCCCGAACGTTCGCTCACGCTCTTGAGCTTGTCGGCATAGCCGGGAAACGAGAGGAAGTCCTCCGACGCCAGATTGGCATCCCATTCCTCAAACGTGCCCTCGTCGACCGTCATGCGCATGCGCGCGCGACCGCTCACGCGAAAGTGTTTGCCGCAACGAGGACAGACCTCGAGGTTGTCGTGCAGGCGTGCCTCATCGATCACACGGCGGCACTCCGGGCACTTGATAAACACGTGGCGTGCGGGAAACTCGGCGCACGACTCGGTTATCGGCCCCTCAAGGACATTGACCGTCTTCGCTTTTCTATTCATCAGCATAGAGATGCCCCATCAGATCGGTGTGGTACATGCCCGACAAGAACTCGTCGTTTGCCAGCACGTCGAGCTGAAGCTCGCTGTTTTCGCTCACGCCCTCAATCACGAGCTCGCCCAGGGCCGAGCGCATCTTACGAATAGCGCCGTCACGCGTGGGCGCACACACGATGAGCTTGCCGAGCATAGAGTCGTAGTACGGCGGAACTTTCGCACCGGTAAACATGGCGGAATCCCAGCGTACGCGCGGACCGCC
Source organism: Collinsella sp. (assembly GCA_019414325.1). GTDB lineage: Bacteria > Actinomycetota > Coriobacteriia > Coriobacteriales > Coriobacteriaceae > Collinsella. The sequence continues at coordinate 5,403 of DXMG01000064.1, forward strand.
CGGCACACGCAACGCGGTGACCGTTCCGCAGGACGGCAGAAAGTCCGGCGTTTCGGCATTGATGCGGCACTCCATGGCGTGGTTGCGGACCGGCATGTCCTCCTGCTCAAAGGGCAGAGGCTGGCCGGCTGCCACGCGCAGCTGCCACTTGACCAAGTCGGTATCGGTCACAAACTCTGTAACCGGATGCTCCACCTGCAAGCGCGTGTTCATTTCCATAAAGTAGAAATTGCCGTCATCTGAGTACAGAAACTCAATGGTGCCGGCGCCCTCATAGCCAACGGCACGAGCCAGGTCACGCGCCGCCTTGTGCATGCGCGCGCGAATATCATCGCGTCCGTCGAGGCACGGCGCGGGGCTCTCCTCGATCAGCTTTTGGTTGCGGCGCTGCACCGAGCATTCGCGCTCGCCGAGCGAAAACACATGGCCCTGCTTATCGGCCATAATCTGCACCTCGACGTGGTGGGCCGGCGCGACGAACTTCTCCATGTAGCACTCGCCGTCGCCAAAAACGGCCTCGCCCTCGGCACGTGCTTCAATAAAGGCCTTTGCCGCATCTTCCACGCGCTCGACCTTGCGAATACCGCGACCGCCGCCGCCCGCGCGCGCCTTAATAAGCACGGGGCAGCCAATGCGCTCGGCCTCGGCTGTCGCCTCCTCGGGGCTTTTGAGCAAATCGCAGCCCGGCACGATGGGCACGCCCGCCGCGGCAGCCGTTCGACGTGCGGCGTCCTTGTCACCCATGCTGTCGATTACCTCGGCCGAAGGACCAACAAACGCCAGGCCATACTTGTAGCAGTCGCGCACGAAGCTCGCCTTCTCGGAAAAGAAACCGTAGCCGGGATGGATCGCCTTTGCCCCCGACTTCACGGCACAGGTGAGCACGGCATCGTCGTTGAGGTAGCTCTCGGCAAGACGCGGGCCGCCGATGCAATACGCCTCGTCGGCGAGCTGCACGTGCAGCGCGTCCGCATCGGCCGTGGAATAAACGGCGACGGTCTTGATGCCCATATCGCGGCACGCGCGGATAACACGAACCGCAACCTCGCCGCGGTTGGCGATGAGCACTTTGTCGAACATGAAGCCTTCCTTAACTTTCGTGCATGAGTGCAAAAGACATATCGGCGCGGCAGCAAACCTCACCGTTGACGCTCGCAGTACCCGTCGCAAAGCGGAACGGCCCGCGCGCACGCGTGATGGAGCACACCAAATCCACCGTGTCGCCCGGGCGCACCGGACGCTTAAAGCGCACCTTGTCCAGACTCGTGTAGAACGGCGTCGCGCCGCGCGCTTCCTCGTCGCCCATCAGCAGCACGCAGCAGTTCTGGGCGAGCATCTCGCACTGGATCACGCCGGGGACGACCGGGTTTCCCGGAAAATGCCCCTGCAAAAAGTACTCGTCGCCCGTAATCGTGATCTTGCCGTGGGCCTCGTCGCCCACTAGCTCGGCTTCGTCGAGCAAAAGCATCGGCTCACGATGCGGCAACAGCTTCTTGAGCTCTTCTTTGTTCATGGATATCACCTATCCGATCCTCATGAGGCAGCTGCCAAACTCCACGAGGTCGCCGTCGGTCACGCAGACCTCGAGCACCTCGCCATCCGCCTCTGCCGTCACCTCGTTGAGAACCTTCATGGCCTCGATGATGCAGAGGGTCTCGCCGGCTTTGACCTTGGAGCCCACGTGCACAAACGGTTCGTCGCCCGGCGCCGGGGCAGCATAGAAAACGCCGACCATGGGAGCGGTCACCTCGGTGCCCTTGGGCTCCGGTGCGGCGGCAGGCGCCTGCGCGGCGGGCTCCGGTGCGGCGGCAGGCATGGCGACAGGAGCCACCGCCGGAGCAGTCACGGCACTCGGCATAGGCATGGGCACGGCAACCGGCTGTGCGGCGCTCGCGCGCTCGAGTTCGACCGCGGTGCCATCGGGCTCCTCAACGCGCACGCGCGTGAGGCCGCGGTCCTCCATAACATCGGCTATCTCGGCAAGTCTTTTGGAATCCATGCTCTAGCTCCTCGTATATCTACGCAGCGCGATGGCGGCGTTGTGCCCGCCAAAGCCCAGGTTGGTCGAAAGCGCCCAGGTAAGGTCGGCGCGAACCGCTCGATTAGGCGTGTAATCAAGATCGCAGGCGGGATCGGGCGTGTGGTAGTTAATGGTCGGGGGCACCACGCCCTGCTCGAGCGCCATGGCACAGGCCATGACCTCGATGGCACCCGTGGCACCGATCATATGGCCGGTCATCGACTTGGTCGACGAGACGTGCGCGGCTCGTGCCGCGTCCTCGCCGAGCGCACGCTTAATGCCCGCCGTCTCAGACGAATCGTTGAGCTTGGTCGAGGTGCCGTGAGCGTTGATGTAGAGGCCCTCGGAAGGCTTGACGTCGCCCTCGGTCACCGCCAGCGATATCGCGCGGGCAATGCCGGCAGCCTCGGGATCAGGACTCGTGATGTGATAGGCATCATCGGTGTTGCCGTAGCCCACGACCTCGGCATAAATGTGCGCACCGCGCGCCTGCGCATGTTCCATGCTCTCGAGCACGAGCACGCAGGCGCCCTCGCCCATCACAAAGCCGTCGCGGTCTGCATCGAACGGACGGCAGGCCGTCGCGGGATCGGGGTTGGTGGTCAATGCGCGGCAGGACGTAAAGCCCGCAACGGCATCGGGGATAATGGCCGCCTCGGCGCCGCCGGCGAGAATCGCATCGGCATAGCCATGCTTGATGGCGCGGAACGCCTCGCCCACGGCATGTGCCGAGGTCGCGCAGGCGGTCACCACGGGCAGGGTCGGGCCCTTTGCCTTGTGGCGGATTGCGATATTGCCCGAAGCCATATTGGGGATCATCATCGCAATCATATAGGGCGATGCACGGCGAGGCCCTCGATCGGCGATCGTGTGGACGTTGTCGACAAGTGTCTGCATGCCGCCCACGCCTGAACCCACGTAGACGCCCAGGCGTTCGCGATCGATGGCGCCTTCGACATCAAAGCCCGCATCGTGCATGGCCTCGTCCGACGCCGCCAGGGCAAACTGAACGCAGGGGTCCAGGTGCTTGGCGTCACGCTTACCAAAGTACTCGTTGCCGTCAAAACCCTTGACCTCGGCCGCCACCTTAACGGCAAACGCATCGGTATCGAAGTGCGTGATCGGGCCGATGCCGCACGTGCCGGCGCACATGGCCGCCCAGGTAGCAAGCGCCGTGTTACCGAGCGGCGATACGGCACCGATACCGGTGATTGCAACTCTCTGTTCCATCATGGTCTCCTCATTCAAGCCGTTGTGTGGCTCTGGTTTCTACATCGCCATTCCGCCGTCGACGCGCACGACCTCGCCCGTAATGTAGGCAGCCGCATCACTCGCCAAAAAGCGCACCACGCCGGCCACTTCCTCGGGGTGCGCCATGCGCTTTAGGGGAATCTGCTCCTCGGTTGCCGCGCGAACCTTATCCGATAGCTTTGCCGTCATATCGGTCTCGACAAACCCGGGGGCGACCGCGTTCACTCGTACGCCGCGTGGCGCAAGCTCGCGCGCCACCGCCTTGGTCAGACCGATGACGCCCGCCTTGGAGGCAGCGTAGTTGGCTTGCCCGGCATTACCCATCAGGCCCACGACTGAGCTCATGTTGACGACGCAGCCGCCGCGCTGGCGCATAAAGGTCTTGGTGAGCGCGCGCGTCATATTGAACGTGCCCTTGAGATTGACATCGAGCACGCGGTCGAAGGCATCGTCGCCCATACGCATGAGCAGGCCGTCGCGCGTGATGCCGGCGTTGTTGACGAGCGCCCAAATGGAGCCAAAGTCGTTGAGGACCGTCTCCACGCACGTGTTGACGGCGGCGGGGTCGGCCACGTCACATT
>DXMG01000065.1 GCA_019414325.1 Collinsella sp.
TGCGGGGCTGGGTTTGCCCTTGAGCCGGAGTCCTCTCCATGCGCTACCATGACAGACAATGTATTTGACGTACGACCCGCCGAGCTTGCCCCGGCGGGCTTTTGGCGTTGCAATGCCGGAGGAACAGCATGCTCATTCACCGTATAGCCGCGCAGCTCTACACTGCCGAGGCGCTGCAGACCGTCGAGGCAGGACTCGATGCCGGCGAGGACGTGACGCTGGCCGTGTCGCAGTCGGGCCGCACGCTTATGGCGGCGGCCCAGTTTGCGCGTCGTCCGCGCCCGACGGTCTACATTGTGAGCGGCGAGGACGCGGCCGATCGCGCCGCGCGCAGCCTTGCCGCCTACGTGGGCCTGGCACATGTGTGCCGTTTCCCCGAGCGCAAGGACTATCCGTGGCGCGAGCAGGCGCCCGACGACGCCGTGGTGGCGCAGCGCTGCGAGGCATTGGGGCGCATCGTGCGTGGGGACAACTGCATCATGGTCGCCTCGGCTCGCGCGCTGCTGCGTTGCGTGCCGCCGGTCGAGAGCCGCTATTGGGAGTCCACGACCTTTTCGGTGGGCGAGGAGATTCCTTTTGATGAGGTGCCGCAGCGCCTGGTGGGCATGGGCTACACCAATGCCGGCGCCGCCGATGCGCCCGGTCTGTTCCGCGTGCACGGCGACACTGTAGAGGTGTTTCCCGCGCAGGAAAAGGCGCCCGTGCGCATCGAGTTTTTCGGCGACGAGATTGACCGCATCCGCCGCATGGTGAGTTCAACGGGGCAGACCATCGGTAACGAGGACAGTATCGAGATCTTCCCCTGCCGTGAGCTGGCGCTTACCGACGAGGCCGTCCACAACATGCATGTGGCGCTCTATCGCGCCAGCCAGGACGACAGCAAACTGGCGGCGCTGCTCGAGATGGTGGATGCGCGCATCGTCACGCCCGAGCTCGACCGCTTTTTGCCGGTGATGTACGGCCAGACCGTAAGCCCGCTGGCACACGTGAGCGGCAAGGCGCTCGTGGTTTTGTCCGAGCCGCGTTCGCTGTTCGACGACTGTCTGCGCGCCTACGAGGATATCGAGGCCCGTGCCGGCGAGGCAGGGATTGACCGCCTGGATGGTCTGTACGTGCGCGCCCAACAGCTCGATTTTGGTGCCCAGCAGCGCCTGAACTATGTGAGTCTGATTCGTGCCGGCGGCGCGGTGACGGCCGAGCTCAAGATTGAGCAGCCGGCCATCGCAGGCTCGGACAATCGCTTTATGGCGCGCATTCAGGAAGTCGTGGGCAAGCGCTACGCCTGCGTGTTTGCCATCCCTGACCGCGGTGCGCGCGAGTCGATGGAGCTCACCTTTGGTGATGAGGGCATTACCTTTGAGGAATCGCTGACGGCCGCGCCCGAAAACGCAGGCGTCATTGGCGAGCGCGTGCGCGTGGCAGCGGCGGATTCCGCCGACCGTGCTGCCCGCCAGGAGGCCCATGCTTCCATTCGCGAGCGCCGCGCCGACGCGCTCAACGCCCGCTCGCTCGAGGCGGGTGCCGCCCAGGCTGCCGCCGGCGCCGCCGTGCCCACTATCTCGCGCGGACGCGTGACCTTTGTCGATGCCGCTCTGCCGCAGGGCGTGGTGGTGCCCGATGCCAATCTGGCCGTGTTCTCGATCGCCGACCTCAACGCCCGCATGGACGCCAACCGCGCGCGCAGCCGCCGCAAGGTTGACATTACGCAGATCACCTTCCCGTTTAAGCCGGGCGACTACGTGGTGCACGCCACTCACGGCATCGCGCTCTTTAGCGAGATCGCGCGCCAGGAAGTGGGCGGCAAGGAGCGCGACTACTTTTTGCTGGAATATGCCGACGGCGACAAGCTCTACGTGCCGCTCGAGCAGGTCGACCGCATCACGCGATACGTCGGTCCCGACGGCGACAAGCCGCGCCTGACCAGGCTCAACACCGCCGACTGGACGCGCGCCACCAACAAGGCACGCAAGAACGCCAAAAAGCTGGCGTTTGACTTGGTCGACCTGTATACGCGCCGCTCGTCGATTACCGGTATCGCCTGTCCGCCCGATACGCCCGAGCAGATCGAGATGGAGGAGAGCTTCCCCTACGACGAGACGCGCGACCAGCTGGAGGCTATCGCCGACATCAAGGCTGACATGGAGGCGCCCAAGCCCATGGACCGCCTGCTGTGCGGCGACGTGGGCTTTGGCAAGACCGAGGTCGCCCTGCGCGCGGCGTTTAAGTGTGTGGACTCCGGCCGCCAGGTCATGGTGCTCTGTCCCACGACCATTCTTGCCCAGCAGCACTACGAGACGTTCTTTGAGCGCTTTGCCCCGTTTGGCCTCGAGGTCGAGGTGCTCAGCCGCTTCCGCACGCCGGCGCAGCAAAAGCGCGCGCTCAAGGCGTTTGCCGAGGGCACGATCGATGTGCTCATCGGCACGCACCGTCTGCTTTCGGCCGATGTGAACCCCAAGAACCTGGGCCTGGTGATCATCGACGAGGAGCAGCGCTTTGGCGTGCAGCACAAGGAGCAGCTCAAGAACCTGCGTGAGCAGATTGACGTGCTCACGCTTTCGGCAACGCCGATTCCGCGAACCATGCAGATGGCCACGAGCGGCGTGCGCGACATGAGCCTGATCACCACGCCGCCGACCGGGCGCCGCCCCGTGATCGTGCACGTGGGAGAGTACGACCCCGACGTGGTGAGTGCGGCGATTCGCCTGGAGGTGGGCCGCGGCGGTCAGGTGTACTACGTGTCCAACCGCGTCAAGACCATCGACGACGCCGTGGCGCGCGTGCACGAGGCCGCGCCCGAGGCGCGCGTGGGCGTGGCGCACGGCAAGATGAGCCCGCGCGAGGTCGAGGACGTGATGATCGAGTTCGCGACCAAAAAGATCGACGTGCTCATCGCCACGACCATCGTGGAGAGCGGCATCGACAACGCAACGGCCAACACGCTGATCATCGAGGACTCGCAGCGCTTGGGCCTGGCACAGCTCTACCAGCTTAAGGGCCGTGTGGGCCGCTCTGCCACGCAGGCATACGCGTACTTTATGTTCCCGGGCGAGCTGCCACTCACCGAGGAGGCAACGGCGCGCCTGACCGCACTTTCCGAGTTTCAGGACCTGGGCAGCGGCATGCGCATCGCCATGCGCGACCTGGAGATTCGCGGCGCCGGCTCGCTTATGGGAGCCGAGCAGCACGGCAACCTGTCGAGCGTGGGCTTTGACCTGTTTACGCAGATGCTGGGCCAGGCCGTGGCCGAGGCGCGCGGCGATGACGACGCCGGCGTGGAGGCGGCGAACGTGGGTATTAACCTGCCGGCCGACTACTTCTTGTCCGAGGAGTACCTGCCGGCGGTGGACCAGCGCGTGCTCGTGTACCGTAAGCTCGCAGCGGCCGAGGACCTGGAGAGCATCGACGAGGTGCAGGAAGAGACCGAGGCCGCGCATGGCGAGCTGCCGTTGGCGGGACTCAACCTGTTCAATCGCGCGCGCATCCGCATTCGCGGCGAGCGTCTGGGGCTCGAGAGCGTCACGCTCAGTGGCGGTCGCATCACGTTTTTGGGCGTCGACGTGCCTAAGAAGGTGGCCTTTGAGCTTAAGACCCGCTATGGCGCGGTGAACTTCCCCAAGAGCCGCAAGCTGTCGGTACCCTACAAGGCAGGCGCCGGTGCGGGCAGCGGCCTGGGTCGCGGTCTCGACGCCAACGACGGCACCGGCCCGGTGGCCGCGGCGCTCATGCTGCTGCAACAGCTGGGTGCCAGCGACGACGACTAACGGGTCGACGCTGCAAACGCTCCATTTGGGCAATCTGACCCTCACTCGTCGGTCGCGTACGCAAGTACGCTTCCCTCCTCCTTCGGGCCACCTTGCCACAAATGGAACGTTTTCGCTCACTTATGCTCAACCTGTAAGGGTATTTATGGGACAAAGCTATCTTTGCCCCACCACGTTGCGGGTCGACCCTTCGCCCGATCGAAAGGAAAGCATGTTCGGATACATCTATAAGAAAGATGTCGCCATTATCGCGGTTGTCCTGTGCCTTTGTCTGGGCGTGGGCAGTTTCTTCGATTATCAGATCTCGAGCGCGCTGTTCAATATCGGCAGCATGTACGGTCGCTTTATCGAGGCCGCCGGCGAGCTGCCGTTCGAGCTGACGGCGAGCGTCGCGGGCGTTATGCTCGTACGCGCGGTGCGTCCCGACTCCAGGGGGAGCGAATGGCTCGCCGTGCTGGGCGTTCTGATCAACGTTGGCCTGGCCGGCTACGAGATCGTTTCGTCCCTGCGGGTTGGCGGCAAACTCATCGCGGTTCAGTTGGTACTGACGTTTGCGCTGGTGATCGCCGCCAACCTTATCGTCTATCGCCTCACGCGCGCGACCGAGCCCGACGAGCTTACGCGCTGGGCGTTGATGGTGCTTGCCGTGTGGGTCGCTCAGGCCATTATCCTCAACGTGATCGTCAAGCCGCTGTGGTCGCGTCCGCGCATGCGCGTGATCGAGGTCACATCGGGGCTCAATTTTCAGCCGTGGTGGGTGATCGGCAACCCCGACAAGTGGAGTTATATTGCGGCCGGCGTAATCAAGGACGGCTTTAAGTCGTTCGCGAGCGGGCACACCGCGCATGCGGCGATCGGTCTTATGCTCGCCGGACTTCCCGCGGTGGCCTTTAAGGAAAAGCCCTCGCGCCGTCGGGTGGTCTTTTGGACGGCGGTTGTGGTCGCGGCGCTCGTCGCCTTTGGCCGCATCGTGATCGGAGCGCATTTTTTGAGTGACGTGAGCTGCGGCTTTGCCCTGGTTCTGGCGCTTGAGTGCCTTGCCGCGCGCATTGCCTATCCCAACGGCGTACAATAGCTCCGTTTGAATCATCTGACCGATACCCGGTAAGAGAGGATTGCCATGCTCGCGTTTAACAACGACTATTCCCACGGTGCACATCCGGCAGTGCTGCAGGCGCTCGTCGACACCAATATGGAGCCGCAGCCCGGCTACGGTACCGATGCACACACCGAGCGTGCCAAGCAGCTTATCCGCGAGGCCTGCCAGGCCCCCGATGCCGACGTGTTTTTTCTGGTGGGCGGCACGCAGGCCAACGCGACGGTGATCGACATGCTGCTTGCGCCCTACGAGGGCGTCGTTGCCGCCGAGACTGGCCATGTCGCCTGTCACGAGGCGGGCGCCATCGAGTTTGGCGGCCACAAGGTGCTCACCATCCCCGGCTACGAGGGCAAGATGCACGCCGAGGACCTCGAGAACTATATCCAGGTGTTCTACGAAAACGAGAGCTACGAGCACACGGTGTTCCCGGGCGCCGTGTACGTGAGCCTATCGACTGAGTACGGCACGCTGTACTCCAAGGCCGAGCTCGCGGCGATTCATGCGGTGTGCCAGAAGCGTGAGATTCCGCTGTTTGTGGACGGCGCCCGCCTGGCCTATGCGCTGGCGGCCGATGAGTGCGACATTACCCTGCCCGAGCTGGCGCAGCTGTGCGACGTGTTCTACATCGGCGGCACCAAGTGCGGCGCGCTCTGCGGCGAGGCCGTGGTGTTTTGCGGCATGCACGCTCCGGCGCATCCCGTTCCGCGTATTAAGCAGCACGGCGCGCTGTTGGCCAAGGGCCGCCTGACGGGCGTGCAGTTTGAGGCACTCTTTACCGATGACTTGTATTTTGAGATTGGTCGACAGGCGATCGAGACGGCTCAGGCGCTGCGTCGTGTGCTGCACGAGCGCGGTTACCAGTTCTTTTTGGAGACGCCCACGAACCAGCAGTTTGTGATTCTGCCCAACGAGGACATGGCTCGCATTCGCGAGCATGCCTCGATCGAGTACTGGGAAAAGTACGACGATACCCACACGGTGGTGCGTTTTTGCACCAGCTGGGCCACGACGCAGGAGGATATCGACGCGTTGGCGGCGGTTCTGTAGCCTGATGTAATGACGAGGGGCCGCCTTGCGCCGGGTTTGGCGCAGGGTGGCCTTTGCTTTTGGGGGAGAAGGGTTGTATGACCGAGATGTCCGAGCCGACGATTCGCCTGGCGACGCCCGAAGACGCGCCAGCGTTGCTTGCCATCTATGAGCCGTATGTGCGCCAGACGGCGATTACCTGCGAATACGAGGTGCCGAGCGTTGAGGAGTTCGCCGGGCGCATCGAGCGTACGCTCAAGCGCTATCCGTATTTGGTGATGGAGCTGGAAGGGCGTCCGGTAGGCTATGCCTATGTGAGTCAGCTTAACAGCCGCGAGGCGTACGACTGGTCGGTCGAGACATCGATCTACCTGGCGCGCGATGTGCGCCACGGCGGGCTGGGCCGCAAGCTGCACGATGCGCTCAAGCAATACCTGATCGCGATGGGCATCACCAACATGTGCGCCCTCATCGCCGTGCCGCACGACAGGGACGACGAGTATCTGACGCACAACAGCCAGGACTTCCATGCCCATATGGGGTATCGCCTGGTGGGTGCCTTCGACCGCTGCGCCCAAAAGTTCGGCCGCTGGTACGACATGTGCTGGATGGAGCTGGTCCTTGCCGAGCGCGTCCCCAACCAACCCAAACCAACCTGGTTCCCCGACCTCCCCAAACCTACCATCTAGGGACAGGTTTATTTTGGCAGGTTAGCCGATGGGCTCGGTGTATTTGGCACGGTCGGTGCGCTGGATGCGCTTGGAGACATGGAGCGGTCGGCCGTCGGTGTCGTACACGTAGTCGGTGATCAGGATCAGCGCCTGCCCGCGCCCAACGTTGAGCAAAAACGCCTCGTTTTGCGAGGCATAGCACACCTCAAAGGTCTTATGTCCCTGTGCCGGCGCGCGATGGAACTCCTGTCGTAGCGTGGCATAGAGCGAACCGTTGATATCGCGATCGATGAGTGCCTCAAAGCTCGGTGGTAGATAGGTGGTCTCCAGGCACAGCGGCGCATCGTCCAGATAACGCAGGCGGACAAGTTTGACGAGCTTGCTGCCCACGGCGACATCGAAGAACTTGGCCGCATTGCCCGCGGCCTTGGCAAAGCCCGAGTCCACCGTGCGCGTGGTGGGCTTCATACCCTGACCCTGGACCTGTGTCGTGTAGCTCGAAAACACCAGGTTGTTCTCGTGGAGCGCCGGCGTGTCGGCCACAAAGGCGCCACGCCCGCGCTCGGTGCGCACCAGGCCCTCATCAACGAGCACCTTAAGGGCGTGGCGTACGGTGCTGCGCGACAGCCCCGATTCGTCCATGAGTTCCATTTCGGACGGCAGCTTGTCTCCGCGCGCGTAGGTGCCGGAGGCGATGCGGTCGCGCAGCATGCCCGCCAAGCGCTCGTATTGGGTCAGTCTCTTTTTAGATGAAGCGTTCATGCGATCAACCTGTATCTAACCTGTATGCATATCTAATAAAGCATGTATTCAATACAACAACAAAACCGCTGATAGCAAGTTATCGAAAACCGCATCAGCAAAATTTCTAAGACAAATATAGCATACAACTAGTCGACATAACCAAAACATGTATGTAACTTGTATGCCATCGAGAGCATCAAACGAGAAGAAAGGCTGATGCACGATGACTACTCAGGAACAGGTTAAGGACGTCGTCTCCCAGGTTTTGGCCGACAAGGCAGACAAGGGCGGCATCAAGCGCGTCGTGTGGATTGGCGCCGGCGGATCCAACGGCGGCAACTATCCTGCCCAATACTTTATGGAGCACGAGGCCACGCAGGTCGTGAGCTCCAGCTACACCAGCAATGAGTTCGTGCACGCCACCCCGGCCTACGTCAACGAGAACACTCTGGCCGTCGTCGTGTCCATGCGCGGCACCAAGGAGACCATCGTCGCCGCCCAGGTCGCCAAGGACCACGGCGCCAGCACCATCGCCATCTATGTCGACGAGTCCGGCCTCACCGAGGTCTGCGACTACAAGATTCAGTATGACAGCCTGGCCGTCGACGAGTCTTGCATGGGCCGTACCAACTCCGCCGTCGTGACCATGATCGCCATGGAGCTTACGCAGCAGACCGAGGGCTATGCCGAGTATGAGACCGCTATGGCCGCCTTCGACCTGGTTGACCCCATCTATCGCAAGGCCGTCGAGTACACCCGTCCGCTCGCCGCCAAGTGGGCCGAGCAAAACGCCGACAAGCCCTGCATCAACGTGATGGCTCAGGGTCCGCTCTTTGGTGCCGCCTACGTCTTTAGCATCTGCAACGTGCAGGAGATGCTGCAGATCGACTCCTGCACCATCAACACCTGCGACTTCTTCCACGGCCCCTTCGAGATCCTGGACAAGCGCACCTCGCTGTTCCAGCTCATCAGCGTCGGCCGCAGCCGCTGCAACGACGAGCGCGGCATCCGCTTCGTCAACCAGTACGGTGGCGAGCGCGTCTATCAGCTCGACGCCAAGGAGCTCGGCCTCAACGACATCAAGGACAGCGTGAGCGAGCACTTCAACCACCTGATCTTTGCTCCGATCCTCAACAACGTGTACATGCGTGCGCTCTCTGCCGTCACCCACAAGGACTACATGACGCGCCGCTACATGTGGAAGCTTGACTACTAGGGGATAGAGCGGCCTAACAGCTCGATGTCCTCATAAGTTGCGGTGGAATAGTTCCTGTTTGGGGGCTTGAAGCCTCTATCGGGGGTGCGGACAGAAAGTTGGACCGCGGGGCGGTCCGGACTGGAGGTCCGCAT
>DXMG01000066.1:0-6308 GCA_019414325.1 Collinsella sp.
GCACAACCTTGCCAAGGTTGGGGTCGCGGGTTCGAGCCCCGTTGTCCGCTCCATTTGGGCGTTTAGCTCAGGGGGAGAGCGCTTCCCTGACACGGAAGAGGTCAGAAGTTCAAATCTTCTAACGCCCACCAAATGTTCGCAGCTCAGAGGCTATGTCTCTGGGCTGTTTTGTTTTATGCCGCCAAATGGGTCGCCAAATCGCCGGCAAAAGGTACCTCGATTCATGATAGAGCGGTCCTGAGCGTCTGTTTAGCCTTGTCATCTCAATCGAGTGGGGGTTGACCGTTTTGAACATAACCGTGCACCTCGTTGATGTTTCTGCGATCGATCCCGGCGTGACCGTTGATATGGCATCAATCGCGGGACGCTATGCCTTACGTGCCTCCAATGAGGATCTCCCAATTGCGTCTCGGAGGGAAGCCGCAGGCGTGGGTCTGCTGCTTCGTGACGCCCTGGGTGTCTTCGACGACACCCGGCTTGCGCGTTCTGCTTTCGGCAAGATCGAGCTTGCGGATGGGGAGGCACCCTCTATTTCCATTTCACATGGCGGAAGCGTGGCCGTCCTCGCTGTATCCGATGTTGCTCGGTCGGTCGGAGGACCTATTGGCGTGGATATCGAGGCGATCGATGAGATTGCTCCCGTTGCGGTTGAGCGTATGGTGAGCGACGACGAGCGCGCGTGGATTAATGCTGCCCCCAGTTTGCAAGAACGTAATCTTCGCCTGAGTCAGACGTGGACGCGCATCGAGGCCATCCTCAAGGCTGAAGGCGTCGGGTTTTCGATTGACCCTCGTAAAGATGGCATGCCCGGCGGATGGAATACTTCGTCGGTGACATACGGTCGCTGCGTCATCTCTTGTGCGGCACGCTCTAAGCCTCGTATCGTCTTCAAGGAGCATGCCTTTCGGGTAGCATAGGAGCCAATCGCCAATAGGGGAGGCCGCCATGTCACTGAACGCTCAAAACGATATTGCTTCACGGATCGAGGATGCCGTCTTTGAACTTATGGCGACAACTCCGGTGCAGTCGATTAAGGTGGCCGAGGTACTTCGCCTTGCCCATACATCCAAATCGACGTTCTATCGCTGTTATCGCTCTGTCGATGATGTGGTTAAACGTTTTGAAGATGAGCTGCTCCAGAATATGCAGGACATCAATGATGTTGCGCTGGAGGCTCGTTTTGGCGATGCGCAGCTGGACCCTACGCCCACGATGATCAAGCGCATGGAGATCCTCAAGGCTAATCGCTCGAAAGTTTTGGCACTTAACAGCGATAACGGCGATCCCGTGTTTGCTCACAAGGCAACGATCTTTATGCATGACTATTTTCGTAATCGGCTTCGCTCGACATTTTCCGATGAAACTGATCTCGATCTGTATCTAGCATTTGCGCTTGCGGGCCACCATAACCTCATTCAGTATTGGCTCGAGGCCCGGCCCGACCTTGAGGCGCGCACCGTTGCCGCCGCCCTCAATCGCATGTTCTACGCACCGCTCTTTGTCGACGATACATCGCGTCATTGGCACCCACGTATTCCCGATTTTGAAAGGCCGGTCGCGTGAGCGGTCGATATTTTGGGATAAACGGTTGTATTCAGGGCGAGTTTTAGATATCTCTGATCATTAGCTCAAATAATACGAGTCCGTTTATCTGCTATTTGGAACGCCTAGCCCCGATGTGTCCCATATGATGGGACACATCGGGGCTTTTTGTCTCACGTGTCTCGTTTAACCCCTCATAAACTAAAGCTACGTTCAAAAGAACCACTGCAGTAGTTCAACGTGTGACGGCACAGAAAAGCCGCGAGCGCTCTCTCACCTTCGCTCGCGGCCGGACTGCGCCATCACTCCGTACACCTTCACATGATTAGGATGTGATATTCAGTGGTTACGCTCGGAAAGAACATGCGCAGCGTCTCGATTGTAGGCGTGGGCTGCACCCCGTTCAAGGATTTTGAGGAGCATCCCGAGACCCAGGGTATTGGCGAGGGCGAGGCGTTTGGCTATGCGGCCCTCGAGGCAATTGCCGATGCCGGTCTTGAGCCCCGCGATATCGACTTTTTCTATCACGGCAGCGCCAATCCGTATCTCGTTGGCGATTGCATTACCCCCAACATGCAGGTTGCCGATTGGTTTGGCGTTCGTGCCAAGGGCTCCGTCCATCATTCCGAGGCTTGCTGCACGGGTTATGTCGCCCTTGAGCAGGCCGTGATGGCGGTTGCTTCCGGTGCTTACGACGTTGTCCTTACGGGCGCCTGCGATTTGGCTTCGACTCTTCCCGTCGAGCATATGCCCTCCCATATTCGTCAGGACTTTACGCTCGACGTCATGATTCCCTCGCTCGATAAGATCTATGACCGCGCGTATGGTCGCCCGCTCGATGGTGCCCTTGGCGTGTCGTTCGACAACTGGATCAACGAGTATTCGATGCAGTACGACCTTGCCGCCGATCAGATTGATGACGCCCTGAACGGCCTTACCAAGAGCCTTCGCCGCGGTGCCGTCCTGAATCCCCTTGCCTGGTACGAGACTACGGTCGAGGAGGACGCGAAGGCAGCCGGGTTCGATACCGCCGACGAGTATCTCAAGAGCATGTATAACCCGCGCGTTACGCAGTACTTGCGTGTTACCGGCTTTGAGAAGAAATGCGACGGTGCCGCAGCTGTTGTCGTGATGCCCACGGAGAAGGCCAAGGCCATGGGCGTGCCGTATGCGCCTATTGAGGTTCTGGGTACGGGCGCTTCTGCGGTCGAGGCCGGCCTGCTTCACAACGAGCACTGGGCTACCGAGCTTGCCGCCAAGCAGGTCTACGACCTTACCGGCGTGAGCCCCGACGAGATCGACCTGTTTATGTGCAATGACTTTTTCCTTGCTTCAGAGATCGTCTCGGCTGAGGAGTGCGGCTATATTCCGCGCGGCGAGGCTTGGAAGTACGCGATCGATGGTCGCACCGCTTTTGACGGCGATAAGCCCATCAACCCGCACGGTGGTCGTTGCAACTTCGGTCACGCCCATGGCGCATCCGGCATCGCCGATATCGTTGAGGCCGTCAAGCAGATGCGTGGCGTCGCCGGTGCTACCCAGATGAAGAAGGTTCCCGAGACGGCGTTCCTGCGCGGTTTTGGCGGTTCTCAGAACGTGCGCTGCCAGATTCTTCGTACCGTCGCCTAAGCGACCGCGGTTTTCGATTTCCCATAAGGAGTATTCTCATGCAACTCAAAGATATGGAGCCCGTGGTCAAGAAGTTCTACACGGGTCTTGAAGAGGGCATCTATTGGGCGCGCCAGTGCCCCGAGTGCGGAGCCGTCGAGTTTCCGCCCCACCTTGCCTGCAATGCCTGCGGCTATCACAAGACCGATTGGGTCCAGGTTTCCGGTCACGGCCATCTGATCGATTTTACCTTGCCTGGTCCGCAGAACGACAAGCCCTACCTCAAGGAGTATGGCAAGTACGCCTACGGCGCCGTCGATATCGACGAGGGTTCTCAGTACACCTACGTCATCTACGGCATTACCAAGAAGAAGGCCCCCGAGATTCGCGCCAAGCTCATGGCGGGCCAGACCGTGGGCGTCCACGCCAAGGTCATCGACCGTCCTGGCTACAAGGAGCTTACGTTCGAGCTTGACGACTAGGCTTTCAACCCTTTTAACAATTCGATTCCTCTCTTAGGCCACGGCGGGACCCATGTCTCCAGCCCGCCGTGGCCGCCCCTCTTTTTCGATTGAAAGGCACCATCATGAACGAAGAACTCACTCAGCAGATCTGCGATTTTGCCAAGTCCGCCTACAACTATGACGGCGATGTGACCCCTGAGACGACGTTTGAGACCCTGGGCAAGGGCTCGATGAAGATGATCGCGCTGACCTCCATGATCGAGAACGAACTCGATGCCGAGGTTCCCGTTCGCGAGGTCATGGTCATGAAGAC
The DNA here is from genome assembly GCA_019414325.1 of Collinsella sp. Taxonomy (GTDB): domain Bacteria; phylum Actinomycetota; class Coriobacteriia; order Coriobacteriales; family Coriobacteriaceae; genus Collinsella. The sequence continues at coordinate 3,928 of DXMG01000066.1, forward strand.
CATCGGCGAGCTTATCGAGCGTACTGCCGAAGAGATGGAGTAACTGCCATGGACCTGATGCAGACCCTGCGCGAGCAGGCTGCCGCCAAGCCTATGCGCGTTGCTTTTCCCGAGGGCGAAAACGAGACCATGATGCAGGCGGTCGCAAAGATCGCTGCCGAGCGTCTCGCCGAATGTGTGCTGGTCGGCGACGGCGGTAAGCTCAAGGAGCTTGCCGATGAGCGCGGCATCTCCCTTGACGGTATCGAGATTGTCGATGTGACCGACGAGGAGGCGAACGCCGCTTGTTGCGAGCGCTACCTTTCGCATCCGGATTGCAAGTTTAAGCCCAAGGGCGCTGCGCGCCGTATGACGCGTCCGCTTGAGCGCGCCCTGATTTTGCAGGTGCTCGGCGATGTCGACGTTATGTTCGCCGGCATCGATAACGCCACGGGCGACATCATCCTAGCGGGACAGACCATCGTCGGCCTTGCCGATGGGGTGGACACCGTGAGCTCGTGCGGTATCGCCGACATTCCCAACTGGAACGGCGGCGAAGGTGGCCTTTTGGCTTTTGGCGATTCCGCCGTTTGCGTCGACCCTACGAGCGAGGAGCTCGCCTCAATCGCGATTTCGTCGAGCGAAACGGTGCGCTCGCTGACCGGATGGGATATCCGTTGCGCGCTGCTTTCGCATTCGACTGACGGCTCGATGGACAATGAGCTTGTCGACAAGGTGCGTCGCGCTCGCGAGATTGCCAACGATCGCCGTCCCGACCTTGCCATCGACGGCGAGTTCCAGTTTGATTCGGCGATTAACCCCAAGGTTGCGGCCAAGAAGGTGCATCGTGAGTCCGCTGTTGCGGGCCAAGCCAACGTGGTCATCTGGCCCGATATCAATGTGGGCAATATCGGCGTCAAGATCATCCAGAATCTGACCGGCGCCAATGCTTACGGTCCCATGCTTCAGGGCTTCAAGAAGATCGTGTGCGATTGCTCGCGCTCTGCGCCCGTCGATGAGATCGTAGGCAACGTGGTGATGAGCTGCGTGCGCGCTCAGGCGCTTAAGGAGGCTTAAGGTATGTCCGATAAAAAGACTCCCTGGCGCATCCTGGTAATCAACCCGGGTTCCACTTCCACGAAGGTGGGCGTTTTTGAGGGCGAGGAGTGCAGGCTCAGTAAGAACGTTGCGCACGATGCGAAGGACCTTGCCCAGTTCGACGGGGTTTCGGCTCAGATGCCGTATCGCTGCGATCTGATTCTTGGAGCACTGGAGGAGGCGGGCCTAAAGCTCGAGGACTTTGATGCTTTTGTCGGTCGCGGCGGTGGCTTGCTTTCGCTGCCCGGTGGTACGTATGCCATCAATGAGGTCATGCTCGAGCATGCTCGCGTTGGCGCAAATGGCATTCAACACCCGGCGCAGCTGGGACCCCAGATTGCCTACGAATTTGCCGTGAAATGTGGCAAGCCCGCCTTTGTGGTGAATCCTCCCGATACTGACGAGCTGTGCGACCTCGCACGTATGACGGGCATTAAGGGCGTGTATCGAAACGTGCACCTGCACGCCCTTAATCTCAAAGAGACCGCCATCCGCCATGCGGCAAAGCTCGGCCGCCCTTATGATGAGTGCAACTTCATTGTTTGCCATATCGGCGGCGGCATCTCTATCTCGGCTCATCTTAAGGGCAAGATGGTGGACGGCAACGACATCGTTGGCGGCGAGGGTCCCATGGCGCCGACGCGCTGCGGATCGGTTCCCGCGATCGAGGTCGCGAAGTATACGGCAGAGCATGGTCTCGACGTTGCCCGCGCCCATTGCATGAAGACCGGTGGCTTCGTTGACCTTTTGGGTACCTCCGATGCCATCGAGGTGTGCGAACGTGCTGCAGCGGGCGATAAGGCCGCAGCTCGCGCCTGGGATGCAATGGTTTACCAAATCTGCAAGTGGATTGGCGAGATGGCTTGCGTGCTGAAGGGCGACGTCGACGGCATCTTGCTCGGAGGCGGCATGGTCCACAGCAAGGAGCTCGTTGCCTCGATTGAGGAGTGCTGCTCTTGGATCGCCCCCGTATCGGCTTATCCCGGCGAGTTTGAACTCGAGGCAATGGCCGCTGGTGCCTGTCGCGTGCTCGATGGTGTCGAGGAAGCGCTCGTGTACAGCGGAGAGCCCGTGTTCACCGGATTCAACGACTGATAGTGCTGTGTTTGGGGCGGCCGATGATGACGTCCGGCCGCCCCGGCCCTTTTCTCTAAGTGTAAGGATGGATCATGGATAAAACCAAGATCAAGTACCTGGTGGGCATTTATGCTGCCGCCATGTGCATTATGGGCATGTTGGTGCCCGTCCCCATCGTGGCCTCTGTCGCGGCGGCGTTTCCCGACGAAAACATCGCTGCCGTCCAG
>DXMG01000066.1:6318-8553 GCA_019414325.1 Collinsella sp.
GCCGTCCAGATGATCATCGGCATCATCCCGTTGATGATGGCACTGTCCGCCATGCTCGTCTCTTCACAGCTTGCCTCTCGCGTTTCCAAGAAGAAGACGACGCTTGTCGGTCACGTTATCGTGATGCTGGCAGGCGCCTCGGTGCTGGTGTTCCACGACTCGCTCGGCCAGGTCTTAGCGGCTTCTGCTGTCATGGGCCTTGGTCTCGGCGCCGTGCAGAATTCAACGGACGCTCTTATCGCGGATTACTTTGGCGGAAAGCAGCGCTCGTTTGTCATGGGCATCTACTCCACTTTTGTCGCACTTGGCGGCATTATCTGGACGATGGTTTCCGGCATCTTGGGTTCTGCCGAGTGGTTCCATAGCTATGCGGCGTACTTCATCATGATCATTTTCATCGTGATCGAGGCTGTTTGCCTTCCCGAGGGCCATCTTGAGCCTAAGCGTAAGGTCAACGTGTTTGCCAACATGCCCAAAGAGGTCGCAATTATCACGGTCATGAGCTTTGTGTTCGTACTCACGTTCCAGCTCTTTAGCTCCAATGTCTCGCTGCTTGTCGTGGGTCGCGGCTTTGGCGGCACTGTTGAGGCTGGCCTCGCTTCGACCGTCATGACGGTCGCCGGCATTGCGGCTGGCCTTTTGGTGGGCCCGTTGTTTGCCAAGTTCAAGAACCTGTCGATGCCGATCGCGTGGGGCGTGACGCTCGTTGGCCTGGGCCTGACGCTGGTTGCACCCGCCTTTATGGTGCTGTGCGTTGCGGGCTTTGTCGTCGCTCTTGGCAAGGAGACATACGTACCGCTGGAGGGCAATTTTGCCGCCGGCAACTCTGCTCCCGAGGGACGTGCGTTTAACCTCGCCATTGGCATGGCGGGCATCAACTTTGGCATGGCACTGTCTCCCATTGTGTTTGAGGCCGTGACGTCGCCGTTTGGTGCAACGATTGACCAGAAGTTCATCGCTGGCATGATCGTCTGCGCGGCTTGTGTCGTCTTTGGCGCCATTAAGTATCGCAAGCTCACTCCGGCCCAGCTTGCCGAGGCCGAGAAGATGGCAGCCGGCGGCGAGGCGGAGTAGCCGCTCGAGTAGTTGCTTTGCCACACATCATGTTTTTATCGGGGCCGCCGACATATGCCGGCGGCCCTCTTTCTATCAATGACTTTGAAAGGCTTACGGCTATGAAGCTCCCTGTCGGCCGCGTCATCGGCATTCTCAACGGCTTCTTTAACCCCTTGTTGCTCTGTGCATTTCTCCCCATTATCGAAGGGGCGCCCGGTTTGGACCTAATGAGTCCCACGGGCTTTTGGGGACAACTCATCGTGGCCACGGTGATCGCCGAGGCTCTGAGCGCACTCCCGTTGTTTGGCAAAACGGTTGGTATGTGCCTGGACTTTTTTGGTTTTGAGCAGGGGAGCGCATCACGCAAGGTCGCCGGTACGGCCATCGGTGCCACGCTCCTTTTTATGGTAATCGGTTTTGGCGAGATTGCCTTCCAGGGAGGATTCGGAACGATTGAAGGCCGTACGTTCTTCGCGCGTTGGGCGGGCCTTGTCACAAAGGGATGGGCCTTTGTGGTTATCGCCGGCGTTCTGCTCGATCCCTTTACAGCGGCTCTCGGCCGCATGATAGCTCGCGAAGAGAAGTAATAGCTCCTCGCCTATCGAATGCCGGCGGACGGGGCGCCGGGGCTGTAGTCTTCCGAGCGTTTGCAGTCTCGTCGCTCCGTCCGCCGGTATTCGACCGCAACATGTTGGTCAAGCATAATCTTTTGGATTCTTTTGGCGTGGGCGGCTTGGTTTTGGTAGGATTTGTCAGCGGCTTGACTCAGGGGGTTTTATAACTGCCATGCAGGTAGCCGTGTTGGTAACGTTTTACCGACTTGCCAAGAACCCCTCATTTTTAATGCGTCTGCAAAATGACTAATTGCTTTGACCTGCTGAAACACTATATGTTGTGTTTGACCTAAAAAAAGAATACAGGATATAGATGCCTCTTTGTCGTATGATAGATGACGGACAGAGAACGAGAACCTTATTCGCCCCATTTGGATAGATCTTTGAGCCCCTTGATTGGCTGCGAGGATTGTCCGCATGAGGGCCTATGGTTTATCGAGAACACAGATTGCGCGACGGCGCCGCAAGACAGGGGCAAGCCCTGCCGGGTATCGTTTGGCTCTGAAGCGCGATGAGGCTACGATGCGAAAGAGGCAAGAGGATGAAGATCATCAAGCGCAGCGGC
>DXMG01000067.1 GCA_019414325.1 Collinsella sp.
GTAAGGTTGAGTACCTGCGGACCTCGGCAGAACGTGCCCGCATAGCTTTGTGCCATGTCGGCGTATTCGGCAATCGCATCGTGGAAGGCCTTGAAGGAGTAGACCGTCTGCTGAAACACCTTGACCACGGGGATGCCGCGTACGTATTCGGTGCCGGTCTTGTTCATCTTGACCAGCGCTCCCATGTAGGCCTTCATGAACTCGGCGCCTTTGCCGCTCATCATGGTGGCCATGGCGCCAAGCGAAACGACGACCGAGATAAGGCATGCCACCCCCAAACGCCAATCGAGGGCGAAAAGCAGCACGAGTAGGCCTGCGACCATGGCGGTGGCGCCGGCGATATCGGGCAGCATGTGCGCGAGCAGAGTCTCGGTGGAGGCGGCGCATCCGTCTACGATACGGCGCAGCTCACCGGTGGCGTGCGTGTCAAAGTAGCCAAGCGGCAGCTTAAGCAGGTGCTCGCTTGTAGTCTTGCGGATATTGGACGCGCAGCGAAACGCAGACAGGTGCGTGCACATGAGCCCCACGAAATAAACTACGATGCTTGCCAGGGCAAAACCAACGGCCCACCAGCCATACATCGCGATATCGGTGGCTTCGCTCCAGTTAGGTGCCACAGCGATAAGGTCTCGCGCGACAAACCAGATGCACACGTACGGGCCAAAGCTCAGCAGCTGCGAGAGCGCCGAGAGAGCCATGCCCAAATAAGTTAGGAATTTACGGTCGCCGGCATATGCAAGCAGCTCGCCGATACCGCCGCCTTCCCTTTTTGATCCCTTTGCCATGAGGTTCCCTTCTGACGGCTTGAGAGTTAACCTCAATCAACTTATCATTGATATGTTAGCCCAGGCACACAATCGAGCCAGGCGTGGACGTTTCCGCAAAGGAAGGGGACGCTTTTGAAAATGCATCGGGCCGCGACCGACATAACCGAGCTCTATGCACCACAGTTTGAGCAGTTTGGCTTGAAGCTTTCCGGCAAGGGCGCTGTCTTTACCGGCGAGGTGGCAAACGACCGGGCGCACGGACGCGCATGGATCATGCCCCTCTCCCCCACATGCATCGTCATGGAGCATTTCATAACCCCGACGCGCAACATGTACCTAGCCGAATACACGCCCGAGCCATACGCCTGCGTGAGCGAGGTCAGCGCGCCCACACTTACATGCATGCCCGAGGCTGGCATAACGCCCGCGAACCTTAAACCATTGCATGGACCGTGGCCAAACAATGCCGTTTGCAGCTTTATCCAAGATAGCTGTGGCGAGGAATTAAGCCCGCTGTTTGCAGGGGAGCTCTATCGCTCGCGCTCGGTGCTCTTTTTGCCTGGATATTTTGACAAACTGGAGCACCGCTATCCCACCGAGTTCGCGGGAATCTTTGAGGCGTTTGCCGAGCCATGGCACGAGGAAGCGACGTCTGCCGTCTGCCACACGCTGCGCCGGATTAACGAGGACCGCGCCCGCACCGTAGGCGGACGCGTCTATATGCAGGGCATCGTGGAGACCATGGTCGCGGAGCTCGCCTGTTCGCGCGCGGCCCACAAGCAGGCGCGGCAGGCGGCAGACACACGCGTCAGCATAACCATTGCCGAAGAAGCAACGGCAATGATTGAGCGCACGCTCGACAAAGGCAGACGTATGGGTATCAACGAGGTGGCCGAGAGGCTCTACACAAGCCGCTCCAAACTATGCGCCACCTTTAAGGCCCAAACCGGCGAGTCCCTGGGCGCCTACATTCGCAGACGCCGCATGGAGCGAGCACAGGACCTTTTGGCCGATAGCGCGCTCACGATAGCGCAGGTGGCAGAGCGTCTAGGCTACCCTCAGCAGGCCGCCTTCGCCCAAGCCTTCAAACAATACATCGGCACCACCCCCACCGCTTGGCGAAACAAGCATCGCTAAGGCCCAAGCTCCCTGGCCGTAACGGAGCGATTAATTAGCCGCCGCCTGTCAGCTCACCCAGAATCTAAACGTCAAGATGTGCACGATCAAGCGCCTTTTTGATAAGAGGGACAGATCGATCAGCCAAATACAACGGAATGTTGAGCACCCCGTCATCGAGCTTTAGGTTCTTAAGTGAGTAGCGGACCCTCAATGGAGTCGTCTCCGCATGCTTGTCGGCATAGTACTTAAGGCTCTTGGAATGAACGATCTCTCCCGATTTGACCTCGACGGGAACGATTTCGTTTCCGACTTGAATCAAAAAATCGACTTCGTGCTTCGGCTTCTCGTTTGTCCAATAACGCGGAGCAGCATCTAACTGTGAAAGTAATGCCTGAAGCACATAGTTCTCGGCGAACGAACCTTTGAACTCCGAAAATAGCGCATCCGAGATGGCAAAAGCGGACGCATCCAGCCTTGCCATGCGGCGCAGCAAGCCGACATCAAGACAGTAGACTTTAAATGCCTTGAGGTCATCGTACGCAGAGAGCGGCACACCACCGGCAGCATTAAGGCGAACCGCCGTGATGAGCCCAGCATCGGCAAGCCATTCCAGAGCATCCTCGTATTCTCGAGCACGAGCCCCCTCGCGCACCGCACCCCAAACGAACTTTTTGTTCTCGCGCGCCAACTGAGCTGGAATCGAGTTCCATATTTGCGAAAGCTTGGCGAACTGCGCACGGCCACCATGCTTGGCAAAATCGCGCTCGTAGGAATCCAAGAGATCAGACAACACCTTATCGACCTGAACGATATCGCCCGTCTCCACCCACCGGCCAAGAGCCTCTGGCATGCCGCCGCATGCAAAATAACGACGAAGATGCTCGACGAGACGGACATGGAAGAAATCGGGCACTGTCTCGATCTGATCAAGGCCGCCAAGGTATTCGTCGTAGTTTGCAGCGCCCTCGGCTTTCAGAAACTCGGAAAAGCTCATGGGGCGCATCTCCATGAACTCGACCTTTCCCACCGGAAAAGCGCTGGTCTCACGGGACAAGCGAACGCCCAACAAAGACCCTGCGCATGCGACGTGATACTCGGGGGCCTCGTCACAGAAGTATTTAAGGGCGCCGACTGCAGAAGGACAATCCTGGATCTCATCAATAATAAGCAGCGTTTCGCCGGGCTCGATAGGCTGTCCAAGTGCCAGGGAAAGATTTGAGATGATCCGTCGAGGATCGCGCGTACCTTCGAAAAACTGAGCGTACTCGCTCTGTACCCCAGGTGACGGCTCCTCGAGCGTCAGATACACAAAATTGAGGTACGAGGTTCGGCCGAACTCCTTAAGCGCCCACGTCTTTCCAACCTGGCGCGCCCCCTTAAGGATAAGCGGCTTACGATATTCTGACGCTTTCCAAGCGTTAAGCTTGGCAATGATATCTCGCTGCATGACCGAACCTCCCGCAAAGAAACTTCCGTAAACGTGATATTTCCCACATTTTACCCTAGGTAAAACGTGACATTTATCACATTTACGGAAGTTTTAAGCTCATTTCGCCACACTTTCATCACATTGAAAAGGCGGGGGCGCATTTTGCGCCTCCGCCACCATCTTTCCTATCAGCCTACCTGACCCGAACGGCCGAGTCGTTGCAGAACCCGGGAGCCCCGGCAGGGCGGGTGCTTGCTCAAAATGAGTTCCGCACGCAAAGAAGGCCACTTAATGTGGCCTTCGTCTTGCGCAGGACTGTTCGAAATTTTGAGGAAGCACCCGCCCTGCCGGGGCTCCCGGGTTTCCGCTTACGAGAGCGACGTTCTCAGCAACTCGTTGAAGAGCTTCGGGTTGCCCTTGCCGCGGCTCGCCTTCATGCACTGGCCCACCAAAAAGCCGATGACCTTCTGGTTGCCGTCACGATACTGCTGCGCCTGATCGGCACAGTTAGCCAGCACCTCGTCCACGATCGGCTGCAGCGCGCCGGCATCGCTCACCTGACGCATACCGCGCTCGTCGACGATCTTGTTGGGGTCGTCGCCGGTCTGGGCCATGGCCTCAAAGACCTCGTGCGCTTGGTTGGAGCTGATGGCATCGGTCGCCAGCAGCTTGGCCAGCGCTGCCACCTGGGCCGGCGCAATGCCGGACTCGGTGAGCGAGACACCCGCGCCCTTAAGGTAGGCGATCATCTCGTTCACCAGCAGGTTTGCGACCGTCTGGGCCTCCTTGCCAGCCATACCGGCAGCAGCGGCCTCAAAGAAGTCAGCAAACTCGGGGTCGCCGGCGATCTGCTCGGCATCGGCCGCCTTAATACCAAAGTCGGCCTCAAAACGGGCGCGCTTGGCATCGGGCAGTTCGGGAATTTCGCCTCGGCAGCGGTCGATAAACTCGTCGTCCAGATCGAACGGCGCCAGGTCGGGATCGGGGAACAGGCGATAGTCGTCGGCCGTCTCCTTCACACGCATGACCACGGTACGCTTGCGGCTGGGCTCCCAGTGACGGGTCTCCTGGTAGATAATGCCGCCCTCCTCAAGCACCTCGGCCTGGCGGCAAATCTCGTAAGCAAGGCCGTCATGCAAGCTCTTAAACGAGTTGAGGTTCTTGAGCTCGGTCTTGGTGCCCAGCTTGGTCTCGCCGCGACGGCGCAGCGACACGTTGCCGTCGCAGCGCATGGAACCCTTCTCCATGGAGCAGTCCGAAATGCCCAGCGTCACAAAGATGCGACGGAGCTTCTCCATAAACAGGCGGGCCTCCTCGGGCGTGCGCAAATCGGGCTCGGTCACGAGCTCAATCAAAGGCGTGCCGCAGCGGTTGTAGTCGACGAGCGACTCAGCCGCGGCGGTGATGCGGCCCTCGGCACCGCCCACGTGGACCATCTTGGCGGCGTCCTCCTCCATGTGGATGCGCAGGATGCGGATGGGCACCGTGTAGGAACCGTCCTCGCGGCGCTCGGGCATCTGCAGGTTGGACGCATCGTAGCTGGCCAGGTGGCCGGCGCGCTGGTTGCCCTCGCGCATGGTCGACGTCATGGACGTGGACAGTCCCTCGGCGTTGGCCGAGGCGCTCGCCAGGCTCTGGGCCTCGGCCTCGCCAAACGCGCAGTCGGGGCGCTCGGCGGCACCGCGACCGGTCACGTCCAGATCCAGGTGACCGTACATGGCAAAGGCGACCGGACCCTGCGTGGTCTGAAAGTTCTTGGCCATATCGGGATAGAAGTAGTGCTTGCGGTAGAACATCGAGTGGCGCTGGATCTCGCAGTTGGTGGCGAGGCCGGCCTTGACGATGCTCTCGATGGCGCGCTTGTTGGGCACCGGCAGCGCACCGGGCAGGCCCAGGCACACCGGGCACACGTTGGCGTTGGGCTCGTCATCGTGGCTGAGCTTGCAGTTGCAGAACATCTTGGTGTCGAGTGCGGTGAGCTCGGTATGGATCTCCAGGCCGATCACGGCCTCCCAATCCTGCAGAACCTCGGAAAGCTCCTTCATTACAGCTCGCCTCCCTTCCCGGCAAAATCGGGCGCGACGGAAAGCGCAGGCGCACCCGTGGCGGCATCGGCAAAGCCGCGCTCCAGGGCGCGGGCAAACGTGAGCAACTGACGGTCCTTAAAGGCCGGACCCACCAGCTGGGCAGAAACGGGCAGCTGAGTATCCTCGCCCAGGCCCAGCGGCACCGAGATACCACCGTTGCCGCAGATGTTGAGCGAGATGGTGTACAGGTCCGAAAGGTACATCTGCGTGGGGTCGCTGATCTCGCCAAACTTAAAGGCCGTGCGCGGCGAGGCGGGCATGAGGATGGTGTCCACCTTGGCATACGCGGCGTCGTAGTCCTGCGTGATGAGCGTGCGGGCCTTCTGCGCGGCGTAGTAGTACTTGTCGTACACGCCCGAGCTCAGCAGGTAAGCGCCGAGCATCTGACGGCGCTTGGCCTCGGCGCCAAAGCCATGGGCGCGCGAGAGCGAGCTCTGGTCGGACAGGTTGGCGCAGCCCTCCTCCTGATAGCCGTAGCGAATGCCGTCGAAGCGGGCCAGGTTGGAGAACGCCTCGGCCGGGCCGATGACGTAGTAGGCGGCGATGGCGGCGTCCAGGTGCGGCAGGTCGACCTCGACCAGCTCGGCACCCTGGTTCTGCAGCTCCTGGGCGGCGTGCTGGACAGCAGTCTTGACCTCGGGCGTCAGGCCCTCGGCCTCCATAAACGCGGGAATGATGCCCACGCGCTTACCCTCGATGCTGTCGTTGAGGTGATCGGTAAAGTCGACGGCGCAATCCTGGCTGGTGCAGTCGTACGGATCGCGGCCCGCGCCGGTAAGCGCGTTCATGGCCAGCGCGACATCCTCGACCGTACGGCCAAAGGGGCCCACCTGGTCGAGCGACGAGCCAAAGGCAACCACGCCGTAACGGCTCACGGCGCCGTACGTGGGCTTAAAGCCCACCACGCCGCACAGCGACGCCGGCTGACGAATGGAGCCGCCGGTGTCCGAGCCCAGCGAGAGCGCGACCTCGCCTGCGGCGACGGCTGCAGCGGAGCCGCCCGAAGAGCCGCCGGGCACGCGCTCGGTATCCCAGGGATTGTTGGTGCGGTGGAACGCCGAGCTCTCGGTGGAGCTGCCAAAGGCAAACTCGTCCATGTTGGCCTTGCCCATGGGCAGGCAGCCGGCATCGAGCATGCGCTGGACGCAGGTGGCGGTGTAGACGCTCTGGTAGTTCTCGAGCATGCGGGAAGCGCAAGTGGTGCGCGTGCCCACGAGGTTCATGTTGTCTTTGATGGCCAGCGGCACGCCCGCAAGCGGGGGCAGCGGCTTGCCTGCGGCGCGGTCGGCATCCACACGCGCGGCGGCCTCGAGCGCAAGCTCGGGCGCCACCTGCAGGAATGCCTGGACCCCGCCCTCGCGCGCCTCGATGGCGGCAAGGGAGGCCTGGGCCACCTCGGTAGCGGTAAAGTCGCCGGCGGCAACGCCCGCGGCGATCTGGGCGGCGGTAAGGGAATCGAAGCTTAGCGCCATTACTCGCTCTCCCCCTCTCCCAAAATGGACGGCACGCGGAAGTAGCGGTCGCGCGCGCTGCCGGCGTTCTCGAGCGCAACGTCGAGCGGCAGGTCGCGCTCGGGCTCGCGTAGGTCGTCGCGCATCACGTTGGACAGGCTTCCGATGGGATGGAACGTGGGCTCCACGTCGGGCAAGTCATATTGCAAGACGGGCTCGAGCATCTGGACGGCGTCGTTCAGGTAGGACGTCATCTGGGTGAGCTCGTCATCGGTCAGTGCGATCTTTGCGTACTCGGCGATGCCGCGCACGTCTTTCTCGCTGAGTGCCATAGGCGCTCCCTTCCGCATAACAGATAAACCGCTCTAGTATACAAGGCAACGCCGCTTGGAGCAGGTGCTTTACCTAAATGCAGCGAAAACGTAACGAGGACGGCGGGCTGGCAGGCGGCGGGCCGGCGGTTCTACAGCGAAACCGCACCGTCCATAGCGAAAGCCGTACTGCCCACAACGAAAACCGTCCCGCCCACAACGAAAAGCATCCCGTCCGAAACGAAAAGCATCACAACATTCGACGCTTTTCGTCAAAATCGAGATTTTCATCGAATGTTGTGATGGCTTGGAAGTCCCGACCACCACAAAGGTGCCTGTCCCCATTGTGGTGGTTCTGAAGAATGTCTTATGCCGAGGCCTTGGCCTTGCGGCGCCTGCGGACCGCGTTGATCACGATGTCCAGCAGCAACAGCACAATGGCTACGACCACAATGAGCACGGCAAACTCGCGCTTGCCCCAGTGGCGTCCGGCCAGCGACTTTTGCTTGTCGACGTCCTTTTTGCTGTACTTGGTGCGCACGCAGTGCACCAGCAGGCGATGGTCGTTCACGCCGTAGGGCGTGCAGGTGACGAGCGTCACCTTGTCGGCGCCGGGCTCGATGGCCAGCGACTCCATCTCCTCGGGCAGGACCACCTCGGAGTCCACCATCTTGTAGGCGAGCGTCTTGTTCATGGTGTGCAGCAGCACCAGGTCGCCAGGCTCCAGCGAGTGAATGTCGTCGAACATGCTCAGGTTGCGCATGCCCGAGTGCGCGGTGAGCACGCAATGCGTCGAGGTGCCGCCCACCGGCAGGCTCGTGCCCTCCAGGTGGCCGACGCCCGCCATAAGGACTTCTTCGCTCGTGCCGTGGTAGATAGGCATGCTCACGTCGATGGAGGGGATCTCGACCCAGCTCATCATGGGGTCGCGGTCAAAGATGAGCTGCTGAGCGTAGGGATCGATCTGATCGGCGGGAAGCTCGGTGGCCTCGCCCGCCAGCTGCTCGTTAAAGGAGCGCGCCTGGAGCAGGATGCGCTCGCGCTCCTCGGCAGATAGCGCGTCCACGGTGCTGGACACGGTGCTGATCTGGTTGAACACGCCCGAGGCCTCGAGCCGGTCCAAGATCCACGGCCAGGTCATAAGGCCCACGCCGATAAGGATGATGACGATGGTGATGAGCCGGTCGGCCCAGCGCGACAGTCGCTTGCGACGACGCTTGGGCTTTGGTTGAGGTTTGGGCTGAGGGCTTGAGCCGCCGTTGTCCGCGGCGGTATTGCTCTTCATATGTTTGGCGCCCTGCACCATCGCCGGTCACTCCTCTACAACTC
>DXMG01000068.1 GCA_019414325.1 Collinsella sp.
ACCATCGTCGACGCCAATCGCCATGGCAAAACTCGGCTCGGGCGCCACGGCGTCAAGTACGGCGGGAGCGGTCAGGTCGGTGTAGTCGCGCAAGATGGGCAGCGCCATGCGGCAGAACTCACCCACCTGGTCGGCAGCGATATGGACCGGCGTGCGGCAGGGCAACAAGTGCGATAGGAACGGCGCCGCATGTTGGGCAAACGCCGCGTCGGTACGGCGCGCGCGGCGCGTATCGACCAGATAGGCTGCGTCACCTGCGACAAAGCAGTACGTATCGGCCGGCAGGCGCAAGTCGTAGCTGCCTCCCGCCGCCGGTGCAATCTTGGCGGCAAGGAGCGGCGGGCGCTTAGCCGGGACTTCGCCCTCCCCCTGCGGCGACGGCTCGACCGCCACCTCGTAGGAGCGATGCGTCGTCGTCCCCCGCGACCAAGCAGGCTCAAAGGACATGGTCCTGCCGCGCAGCAGGTCCAGCACGGACACGATGGAATACTCGGATACCGGCAACTGACGCTCGGCAACAAAGCCGCTGCGAGCAAAGTCATACGATGCCGAGCGCGAACTCGTGATGTCGCTCAGGTAGGCGACCGTCATTGCGACAAAGTCGAGCAGCTTTGTCGACACGTCATCGAAAGCCTCGGGTACATGGGCAAACGTAAGCTTCTTGCCATAGGAGAACGTACCACCACGCACATAGGCATCGGCCATGCCGTCGATATCCTTAACCACGTAGGACACCGAACCGCAGCGAATGCGAAACTCGAGCGCCCAGTTAAAGCGATCGGCAAACAGCGGATTGTAGTACGGCACCAGCGAGGGCTCCAGCACCGCTTTGGGCGCATCGGGGTCAATGGTGCCGGCGAGCTTGCGACGCATGGCCGCGAGCTCGTCCATGCGCGCGTCCGAAAGATCGGAAAGCGCCGCCACAAGGCTCGGGCTCGTGGGGACGGGCGCAGGGAAGGGAAAGTTGGGGTTGACCGAAGATGCGCTAGGCGCGGGGCGTGCGGACTGTTTGGATTGTGCGGGCGGTGCCGTAAACGTGCGGACCGGCGTACGCAGGCCCTCGACAGGCTCGGCGCCACTGGGCTCGGAGATGTGTATAAGAGACAGCGCCAACGCCGTGGCGATGGCGTGCTTGCACATGCCGGAATAGCGGAAGGCAGCGGGGCAATCGCAGTCGTAGTCAATAACCTCGTGCTCGTCCATATCGAGCGCCACGTGCGTCTTGTACAGGTCGCCGCGCGAGCCACGCACCGTGCCCTCGATGTTCACGTTTTTGGAGAAGCGCGAGCCGGAGTCCTCAAACGACAGCACGGCACCGTTGAGCATGAGCGAGCGCCCCTTCATAAAGGTGCTGCTAAGCGCCGCCTCCTTACGAAGCGCCTGCACAAACGTCCCCTGCGCCATCACTTCCTCCAATCTCACCCGGGGTAGCTAATTTGGGACGGGGCTATTTTAGCTACCCCCATATGTCGGTTGAGATGCATTCCGACCCCGACTCATTCGCCGTCAGTCAAAGGGTAGCTAAAATAGCCCCGTCCCAAATTAGCTACCCCGCCAACGCCGTCCTTAAATTACCGTCACTCTGCCTTGGTTACCCACAATGGCCTTGGCCTCTGCCAACAGCGGAATCGAGCGTGCGTTGACCTTGGCCGGCACCTCGGCACGCAGCACGCGCCCGTCCACCTGCTCGATAAAGATCTCCACGCGGTCGCCGCCCGGGTTGGCGGTAAGCACCGTGGCAAGACGCGCCATATTGCCCTGACTAAAGCGGCTGTTGGGCACCATGACCTCAAACACCTTGGGCTTGTTGTTCTCCTCGTTGAGCTCCAGCGGCACGATCTCCTGCGCGATGATCTGATCGCCGCGGTCCGAGCGCTCGAGCTTGCCCTTAATGCGCACAAACGCATCGGACAGCTGCGCGCCGGTCTCGGGATCGACCTCGCCGTACAGGTACCCCTCGGCCTCCTTGTAGGTCTTGGGGAACACCACGACCGTGGCCTCGCCTTCCATGTCCTCGAGCTGCACAATGCCCATGGGGTCGCCGTTTTTGGTCACGCGCTTGGACACGCTCGAGACCATGCCGGCCCACCACAGTGCCTTGCCCTCGGGAATCTCCTGGTTGATGGTACCGCCCGTGGGGTTTTGCACCTCGTAGCCGGTGTCGATCTGCGAGAACGAGAAGTCGCGCGCCTTGGCTAGCGCATACTCAAACGGGCGCAGCGGGTGGTCCGAGACATAGATGCCCAGAACCTCCTTCTCCTGGCTCAACTTAAGGTGGCGGTCCCACTCCTGGCCATCCGGATCGGGCACGCTCACCTCAAAGCCCGAGCCCTCAACGTCGCCAAACATATCGAAGAACGACGTCTGGCCGCTCGCGCGATCTTTCTGGCGCTTTACCGCTGCATCGATGATGTTCTCGGGGTTGTTCTTGTCCACGAAGTGCATCATCTGGCGACGCGGATACCCCGTGGAGTCGAAAGCACCTGCCTTGATGAGCGATTCGATCACGCGACGGTTGGCCTGGCTCGAGTCCACGCGCTCGACAAAGTCGTGCAGTGTCTTAAACGGGCCGCCCGCCTCGCGCTCGGCGATAATCGCCTGCGCCACGCCGGTGCCCACGCCGCGAATGCCGGCCAAACCAAAGCGCACGCCTTCCTTGGTAGCCGTGAACTCGGTACCGGACTCGTTAACATCTGGCGACAGCACGGGGATGCCGTCGTGACGGCACGCCGAGACGTAGTGAACGATCTTGTCGGTCTTGCCCGTGTAGGACGTCAGAACGGCCGCCATGTACTCGTGCGGATAGTGCGCCTTAAGCCATGCCGTCTGCATAACCAGGATGGCGTAGCCGGCGGAGTGCGACTTGTTAAAGGCGTAAGATGCGAACTCGAGAACATCGTCCCAAATCTTCTGGGCGACCTCGCGCGTGTAGTTGTTCTTGATAGCGCCGTTCATCCAGTGGTCGTAGGTGGTCTCGTCCGAGCCATCCTCCCAGTGGAGCACCGTCGAGGTGAGCAGCTTGATCTTTTTCTTAGCCACGGGCTTACGGATACGCGAGTCCGATTCGCCCTTGGAGAAGCCGCACATCTCGACGGAGATGAGCATAACCTGCTCCTGGTAGACCATGGTGCCGTAGGTTTCGCCCAGGATGTCGTCCAGACGGTCGTCATAGGAGACGGCCGGCTCTTTGCCGTTCATACGGTTGATATAGGACGAAACCATGCCGGCGCCCAGAGGGCCCGGGCGGTACAGGGCAATCAATGCCACGACGTGCTTGTACTCGGTGGGCTTCATGTTCTTGATCGTGGCCGTCATGCCGGCGGACTCGACCTGGAAGACGCCGGCGGTGTGGCCGGAGCCCATGAGCTTAAAGATCTCGGGGTCGTCAAAGGGAATCTCTTCCTCTTTGATGTCGATGCCGAAGTTCTTTTTGATGTTGGCCTTGGCCTTGGAGATAACCGTCAGCGTACGCAGGCCCAGGAAGTCCATCTTGAGCAGGCCCATGTCGGCAACGGTATGGCCCTCGTACTGGGTAATCTCGACGCCGCCCTTGGTATCGAGCTTGGTGGGCACGTGCTCGTTGACGGGGTCGCGGCAAATCAGAACGGCGCACGCGTGCACGCCCTCGCCACGGGTAAGGCCCTCGATCGAGAGCGCCGTGTCGATGATGCGGCGGGCGTCGTCGTCCTTTTTATAGGCCTCGGCAAAGTCGGGGTTAAACAGATCCTCTTTGCCGGGTTGTTTTTCGAGTACCTGCTTGAGCTTGACCTTGGGGTCGCTCGAGACCATCTTGGACAGACGCTGGCCCATGTAGACCGGGTAGTCCAGGACGCGCGCGGCGTCGTTGATGGCCTGCTTGGCCTTGATGGTCGAGTAGGTGATGACGTGGGTGACCTTCTCGGGACCGTAGAGCTGGCGAACGTGCTCCACGACCTCGAGGCGCCGCTCATCGTCGAAGTCCATATCGATATCGGGCATCTCGGTACGCTGCGGGGACAGGAACCTCTCGAACATCAGGCCGTTCTCGAGCGGGTCGAACGCGGTGATGTTCATGGCGTAGGCGACGATAGCGCCGGCGGCAGAACCACGGCCGGGGCCGACGCCGATGCCGTTGTCCTTGGCCCATTGCACGTACTCGGCAACGATGAGGAAGTAGGCGGCAAAGCCCTTGTCACAGATGACCTTGTATTCGTACTCAAAGCGCTCTTTGATGTTGACGCCGCCGATCTCGCGTGTGGCCCAGTCGTCGCCATAGTGCTGGCGCAGGCCCTTCTCGCACTCGCGGCGGAACTGGCTCTCGTGCGTCTCGCCGGGATCGAGCAGCGGGAAGCGCGGCAGGATGATAGAGTCCCAGTCGAGCTCGACGTAGCACTTGTCGGCGATCTCGAGCGTGTTGTCGCAGGCCTCGGGGCAATACGGGAACATCGCCCGCATCTCCTCCTCGGTCTTCATGTAAAACTCCGAGCCGGTCATGCGCATGCGGTTGGGGTCGTCGACCTTGGCATTCATGCCAATGCACATGATGACGTCCTGCACGGGCGCATCCTCGCGGCGCAGGTAGTGGAAGTCGTTGGTGGCGATGACCTTGACGCCCACCTGTTTTGCAATGTCGATGAGCGTGCGGTCCATCTGCTCGTCGGTCAGGCCGTTGTCGGTGGTGATGCCGTGTTCCTGGATCTCGATGTAAAAGTCGCCGGGGTCGAAGGTGTCGCGGAAGGTCTCGGCCCACTTGATGGCGCCCTCCATGTCACCGCGGTCGATGTATTTAGGGATGATGCCCGCGATGCAGGCGCTGGTGCAGATCATGCCCTTGGCGTGGCGGCGCAGGTTGTCGAGCGTCACGCGCGGCTTGTAGTAAAAGCCCTGCACGGCGGCCTCGGAGACCGTCTGCATCAGGTTGACGTAGCCCTCCTGATCCTTGGCCAGAAGGATCATGTGGTAGAGCTCGGGCTTGTGGTCGCGGGCAAGGGTCTCGTCCGGCGTAAAGTAGACCTCGCAGCCAAAGATGGGTTTGATGACCAGGGGCGGCTTGAGCTCGTCGATGTTGCCCTTCTCGTCCCACATGGCCATGTCTTTGACGTACTGGGCATGCTCGCGCGGGTTTGCCTCGGGGTCGGGCTCCACCAGCTCGTCGCGGCGGTCCTTTTCCAAGAAGGCCTTGTCGTGGCTCCAGGTTTTGTACTCGGGCGTGTTGTGATTGACGGCGTCGCAGGCCAGCGCCAGGTCGGGCACGCCATACATGTAGCCGTGGTCGGTAATGGCCACGGCGGGCATGCCCAGCTCTACGGCGCGGTTGACCATATCCTGGATACGGGTTGCGCCGTCGAGCATGGAGAAAACAGTGTGATTGTGCAGATGGACGAATGCCATGTGATGAGCTCCGATGCGGGTTCGTGTTCTGACTGAACGATTTTACCGCACGGCGCGGACGGCACCCGAACCTAGCCAAACCCACACGGCTCCTCTTGCAGTTGCGGTGGAATAGTTCCCGCTTGGGCCACCTGGACCGCAATACAGGAACTATTCCACCGCAAGTTATCTGAGGGCTAGAGATTGTAGGTGACTACTTGGGGCTCGGCGGGTTCGACGAAGATGGCTGGATTCGCCTGCTCCACGCGAACGAACTTGACCGTCACCGCCTCAACGCCCGCCTTGTGCAACACGTCGGCGTAGACGCGCGCCTGCAGGGCGTGCTTCTCGAGCAGCTGTTCCGGCGTCTCATCCTGCGTGCCACCCGTCTTGTAATCAATGACCAGGGCGCGTGACGGATCGGCCGGGTCGGTGGCCAGTGCATCGATGGCGCCCTCGGCATAGGCACCGTAGCGAGCGATGTCCTCGTCCTCGCAGCCCAGCGAAAAGAACGGCACCTCGGCGCGAACGCACGGCCACGCGAGCAGGTCGGCACGAACAGCCGACTTGAGCCAGCGGTCCAGAGCAACGTCGAAGCGTTCGCGCTGCTCCGGCGTCAGGCGCCACAAGCGTGCCAGCGCATCGGCACGCGCGGCGGGCAACGCATCGGCACCCATCTCGATGAGCCACTGGCAGGCGGCGTGGAAGGCCGAGCCCAGCGCCATGGGATTGCCGGCGGGCTCGACAGCGGCCACGTCTGCATCCGTCATCTCCGAGCCATCCGACTCTGCATCATCGCCGGACTCGTCCATGGGAACACGAGCCACGGCGGCACGGTCTTCCGTCTCGGCATGGAGTGCCGCGGCGATTGACGAGTAGCTATACGAGTCACGCATCGGATACGGACAGATGCCCATGCGCACGCCCACTGCCTGGGGATACACAAGCTCAAACGAATCGGGCTTGGGGTCGGCAGGACCGGGGACGATTGTACTGGCCGAATCGTCGGCAGCATCTGTATCGGCATCGCCACGAACAAGCCTGCCCTCGGCATCCAGCGAAGCGTTGGCCTCAAACGCCTGCTCGCCAAAGGTAAAGCCCGCGAGCGAAATAAGCTCGTAGTCGCCCGGCTGGGAGTTGTCGAACACCAGGCGGTCGGCATCGAGCTGCGGCATGTCCAGAGCGTCGGTCGGCAAAATACGGCGGAGCACGTCGTAGGTCAGATCGGTCTCGACGTCGAAGGTCGGCGCCGTCACCTTGCCA
>DXMG01000069.1 GCA_019414325.1 Collinsella sp.
CAGCGGCACCGAGGTTGTCTTTGACATCGATAAGATCGTCAATGCCATCCGTGCCGCAAACTTGGAGGTCGAGGAGAGCTCTCGTCTTACCGACCGCCAGGTGGTTTACGCGGCGCAAAACGTCGCCGAGGCATGCGAGAACGCGGGCCACACTGTTTCGGTCGAGGAGATTCAGGATTTGGTCGAGGACGAGATCATGCGTCTCGACTGCTACGAGGTTGCCCGCCACTACATCATCTATCGCTATGTTCAGAGCCTGAAGCGCCAGAAGAACACGACCGATGACAAGATTCTGTCGCTGATCGAGTGCAACAACGAAGAGGTCAAGCAGGAGAACTCCAACAAGAACCCGACCGTCAATTCCGTTCAGCGTGACTACATGGCCGGCGAGATCTCCAAGGACCTGACTCAGCGTGTGCTGCTGCCCCAAGAGATCGTGGATGCCCATAATGAGGGCCTGATCCATTTCCACGATTCGGATTACTTTGCCCAGCACATGCACAACTGCGATCTGGTGAACCTGGAGGACATGCTCCAGAACGGCACTGTTATCTCGGGTACGCTGATTGAGAAGCCGCACAGCTTCTCGACCGCCTGCAACATCGCGACGCAGATCATCGCCCAGGTTGCTTCCTCCCAGTACGGTGGCCAGTCGATTTCGCTGACCCATCTTGCCCCGTTCGTCGAGGTGAGCCGTCAAAAGATTCGCGGCGAGGTCGCCCGCGAGCTCGAGGAGCTCGGTGTTTCCGCATCTCCCGAAAAGGTCCGCGAGGTTGTTGAGGACCGCCTGCGTGACGAGATCCGTCGCGGCGTTCAGACGATTCAGTATCAGGTCGTGACCCTTATGACCACGAATGGCCAGGCGCCGTTCGTGACGGTCTTTATGTATCTCAATGAGGCCCGTACGCCCCAGGAGAAGCACGACCTTGCCATGATTGTGGAGGAGACGCTTCGTCAGCGCTATGAGGGCGTTAAGAACGAAGCCGGCGTGTGGATCACCCCGGCGTTCCCCAAGCTCATCTACGTGCTCGAGGACGATAACGTTCACGAGGATTCCCCGTACTTCTACCTGACCCAGCTGGCTGCCAAGTGCACTGCCAAGCGTATGGTGCCCGATTACATCTCCGAGAAGAAGATGCGCGAGCTCAAGCTGTCTAAGGGCGAGACCGCCGGCAACGGCGATTGCTATACCTGCATGGGTTGCCGCAGCTTCCTGACGCCCGACCGCTCCGGTAACGGATTTAACAACGTGGCCAACGCGCTGAACTATGACCCGAACAAGCCCAAGTACTACGGTCGCTTTAACCAGGGCGTTGTGACCATCAACCTGCCCGATGTCGCGCTGAGCTCGCATCAGGACATGGATAAGTTCTGGAAGATCTTCGACGAGCGCCTTGAGCTGTGCCACCGCGCCCTGCTGTGCCGTCATGAGCGTCTGATGGGTACGCTTTCGGATGCCGCACCGATTCTTTGGCAGTACGGTGCCCTCGCCCGCCTGAAGAAGGGCGAGACGATCGACAAGCTGCTCGTGGGCGGTTACTCCACCATTAGTCTGGGTTATGCCGGCCTGTATGAGTGCGTCAAGTACATGACGGGCCACAGCCACACCGAGAAGGAGGGCACGCCCTTTGCCATGGCTGTCATGCAGCGCATGAACGACAAGTGCGCGGAGTGGAAGGCCGAAAGCGATATTGACTTCTCGCTGTACGGTACCCCGCTTGAGTCGACGACCTACAAGTTCGCCAAGTGCCTGCAGCGTCGTTTTGGCATCATCCCGGGCGTGACGGACAAGGGCTACATCACCAACAGCTATCACGTCCATGTGTCTGAGGAGATTGATGCTTTCGATAAGCTCAAGTTCGAGGGCATGTTGCAGCAGCTTTCGCCGGGCGGTGCTATCTCCTACGTTGAGGTTCCCAACATGCAGGACAACCTCAAGGCTGTCATTCGCGTGATGCAGTACATCTACGACAACATCATGTACGCCGAGCTCAACACCAAGAGCGATTATTGCCAGGTGTGCGGTTACGACGGCGAGATCAAGATTGTCGAGGATGACGGCAAGCTGGTGTGGGAGTGCCCCAACTGCGGCAACCGCGATCAGGAGAAGATGAACGTCGCCCGTCGCACGTGCGGCTACATCGGTACCCAGTTCTGGAACCAGGGTCGAACCGAGGAGATCCGCGACCGCGTGCTGCATCTCTAATACCGCTCCGGGGCTGAACCGAGAGGGCCGCTTGGGCATTTGCTCGCTATTTCGGACAGTCCTGCGCAAGACGAAGGCCACATTAAGTGGCCTTCTTTGCGTGCGGAACTCATATCGAGCAAAAGCCCAAGCGGCCCTCTCGGCTCAGCCAAGTTGACGTAGCTGAGATGCAGCGCGCGGTCTGCTCACTCCTCGAAGTTCTTAGCGGAAATAATTCGAGCTGCAGCTGCGATTTACTTGCGATAGCGGTTGAGCCGCAACCCAGTTTTTATTGGACCTCGAACCCTATACTCGATGTTCGCTTCGTTCATTGAGTTACCCTTTGCATGAGGTCGGGACATATCGTCCCGCCCGCAGTTTCGCAGGCCGAAGGCCGAGAATGTTTGAGGACGGGATGATATGTCCCGACCTCCCGGGAGAGTTACCTATGAACTACGCGAACATTAAGTATTTCGACATTGCTGATGGAGAAGGCGTTCGTACTTCTCTGTTTGTGAGCGGGTGCCGTCGTGGGTGCAAGAACTGCTTTAACTCTGTCGCGTGGGACTTTACTGCGGGCGAGCCGTTCGATCGTGCCGTCGAGGACAAGATTATCGAGAGCCTCGATCATCCCTTTATTGACGGCCTGACGATTCTGGGCGGCGAACCTATGGAGCCCGAGAATCAGGCGGGACTCGTTGAGTTTGTCGAGCGCGTTCGTGCCGCTTATCCTGCGGGGTCAGGAAAGACCATTTGGTGTTTTACCGGCGACGTGCTCGAGGAGCTTATGCCGGGTGGTCGCCACCATACCGAGGCGACGGACCGTATCCTTGCTTGCCTCGATATGTTGGTGGATGGCCCGTTTGTTCAGGATCTGTACGATATCTCATTGCGCTTTAGGGGCTCGAGTAACCAGCGTGTAATCGATATGAACGCTACGCGCGACCGTGCTGAGCGCGAGGGCGTTGTGCTTTGTGATGCGGTTGAACTTTGGCGTGATGATCCGGTCTATTCGACCCATACTATGTAGCTTGTGGTCGATGCCGAAGAGCGTGGTACCATAGCGCGAACGCAAAATCGGAAAAGTGAGGCCCAGATGGTCGATCAGGAAAAAGTCGAGGCCGCCATTAAGCTGTTGCTTGAGGGCATAGGCGAGGACCCAACTCGTGAGGGCCTGCTGGAGACCCCGGCGCGCGTTGCCCGTATGTATGGTGAGATCGCCGGCGGTATGGACCAGAGTGCCGAAGAGCACCTGTCCAAAACCTTTGCCGTCGCCTCGAACGACTTGGTTATCGAGCGCGACATCACGTTTTACTCGCTGTGCGAGCATCATCTGCTGCCGTTTTATGGCAAGGCTGCGATCGGCTATATCCCTAACGGTCGCGTGGCGGGTCTGTCTAAGCTCGCTCGCACGGTTGAAGTCTATGCCCGTCGTCTGCAGCTGCAGGAGCAGCTGTGTGCGCAGGTTGCCGACGCTCTCATGGATTATCTCGCTCCCCAGGGAGCGATTGTGCTCATGGAGGCTGAGCATATGTGCATGACCATGCGCGGCGTGCAAAAGCCCGGCACCAAGACCGTGACGCTCGCTCGCCGCGGCGTCTTTGAGACCGATCCCGCGCTCGAGGAGCGGTTCTTTAGGATGCTGGGCCGATAGCATGAGGGTCGTCAACGACTTTACATCGAAGACCGATGAGGGGACGTCGCGTCGCGGCTTCATGGCTTCGGGCCTGGCCCCCTTTGGTGCCATGCCTCGCATTGATTACATTTGTGCCAACGGGCTGTTTCGGCGGCACCTGGGCAACATTGCGCAGTTGGAATCGGGGCGCATCTTCTGCCGCCACGGTATTGACCATCTGCTCGATGTCGCTCGCATTATGTGGATCAAGAATCTCGAGGAGCAGCTCGAATTTGACCGCGAGGTCATCTACGCCACGGCACTTCTTCACGATATCGGCAAAGATGAACAGTATGAATCGGGTATATCCCATGATGTTGCAAGCGAGCGCGTCGCTGATGCAATTCTCGGCGGCATGCCCGATGACGTGGCGTTTGAGCCGGCCGATGCCGCAGCCATTAAGACGGCCATTCTGGGCCATCGAAAGCTGCGCGTGAACAGCCAACCGCTTGAGCGTCTGCTCTATGCGGCCGACAAGGCCTCGCGCGCCTGCTTCGCATGCCCCGCGCGCAATGCTTGCAACTGGAGCGATGATAAAAAGAACCTGTCGATTCGCGTGTAGTTAGTTTGCGCGGTCGGGGTTCTAAACGAAGGAGACGATCGCGATGAGTAACAAAAAGCTGCCCGAGAATGCAACCAAGACTGAAGGCGCCGAGCTCGCCCGCCGTGGCAGGGGCGAAATATCCACCGCAACGGCGGTGCCCCACGTGAGCTATGACGATCTGCGCCATGCCGACCGTATTGTCATTGACGGGCTTGAGGTTTTTGCCAACCATGGTGTGTATCCCGAGGAGAACGCGCTGGGCCAGAAGTTCATCGTGTCCTTGGTGCTCTATGCCGACCTGCGCGCTGCGGGGGAGCACGATAACCTGGACGCCTCGATTGACTACGGCTCGGTGTGCCACGATGTCGATGGCTATCTGCGCGAGCATACGTTTAGGCTCATCGAGGCGGCAGCTGAGGGTACGGCCCAGATGCTGCTGCGCCGTTATCCCTCGCTGCTTGGTGTGCGCATCAAGCTCGATAAGCCTTGGGCGCCCGTCGGTCTTCCCCTGGCAAGCTGCGGTGTCGAGATCGAGCGCGTGCGCTAACCGGTACTAATATGTCTCTATGGGTGGCTGCTTGAGCCGCTGGGACAGTGCTCTATTGTTGGGGCAGTATGTGTCGAGCAGGACGTGGAACCGCTGGTTGTGGCTTGGCTCGAGCAAGTGGACGAGCTCGTGGGCGACAACCATGTCGAGGCATTCGATGGGATAGGCGGCAAGTTCGCGTGCGATGCGAATGGCGCCGGATTTGGGAGTGCATGAGCCCCAACGCGTTTTCATGCTGCGTACGGAAACGCGAGAAACGGCGACACCCATTGCGATTTCGTATGCGTGCACCATATCGCGCAGCGCCGATGTGACTTCGGACGTATAGAGCTGGTCGATGTGGGCTTGGAGCTCATCGGACGTTAGGCCGTCGAGGATTGCGTGCCGCTTGGTCTGTGGGCTTTCATCCGATTTATCGGTACCCATAAAACTTGCGAAGGTGGCCTGTTTGGGTCGCGGTGCGGGTGATGCAAAGTTGTGATCGAGCGCATCCTGTACCGTGATGGGCTTGCCCCAAAGTGCAATGATGGACGAGGGACTGAGCGGCTCTCGCGCCGTCGCCTGACGTCGCTCACGCTGGGCAAGTCGGTTGACAATCCAGGCACTGTTGCGCTTTACAAACGCTTCGATGCGCTCGCGGCTGGCGCCGAGCGGTGCACTGGCGTGGACCTCACCACTCGATGTGACGCGTAGGTTGAAGTTCTTGACGCGCTTTTTGGTAACTACGACGGGGATGGGCGTCCCATCCGGTCGGGATACGGAAATCGTAAACTGCTGCGTCAAAAGCGGTCCTTCAGATTGGGGACGGGCCGGCATGTCGACCGTTCGGCATGCCGGCCCGCTCAAGGGATGTGAAATTAATAACGCTCGAAGAAGGCAAGGGCGTTGTCGCTGCAGAGCTTTTGCATCACGGTCTTGCCAAAGTGCTTGGAAAGCACGTTCTGGAACTCGGGCATCTTGCTGGCATCGGAGAGGAAGTCGGGTACCTTGGCGCCGTCCCAGTCGCCGCCGAGCGCGATGACATCTTCGCCGTCCAGGTCGAGCCAGTGTTCGATATGGGCTGCCAGCTGGTCGAAGGTGACATCTGCGGCGGTCTCGTCGGTTGCTTCGTTGGAGAGGAACTCGCTGCAGTAGTTGAGGCCGACGATGCCGCCCATGTCGCGAATGGTACGGAACTGGTCGTCGGTGAGGTTGCGCTTGACGCCGCAAACCGCACGGGAGTTTGAGTGGCTGGCGACGAAGGGGCGCGTGGCGTGGGCGACAACCTCGTCAAAGCACTCATCGTTGAGGTGGGAGACGTCGAGTATCATGCCGGCGTGCTCCATCTGCGTAAGTGCCTCGATGCCGGCGGCGGTGAGGCCGGCGTGGGTGTCGTGGCCGCTCGCGAGCGGCCCCTGCGCGTTCCAGCTGAGCGATGACATGAGTACGCCCAGGCTCTTGAGCGCCTC
>DXMG01000007.1:0-35489 GCA_019414325.1 Collinsella sp.
ATTGGTCAAAATAGTTTGACTATTAGCGGCTAAAATCGCCCGGCGCTAACAATAGCCCCGACCAGCCCCCGGGGGCATCGGATACGACGAGCTCGGTGCCGGCGGCGCCGCGGTCGCGCGGCGCCTGAAGGAAGCCGAGCCACGAGTCATGCGACTCCGTGTCCACCACCGATACGCCGAGCACCCGCCTCCAGCCGGACTCATCGCAGTCTATCGCCATGACAGCCGCGGTCGAAGCCGCGCGGCCCTCGCGGCGGCACTTGACATAGGTCGCGTCGAGCCAGATTAAGGGTATCGCGCGTACCTCGAACGACCCTCCGCCAAGTCGGCTATCTCAGCGTCATGGCTAACGGCGGTTGTACTCACACGGCCCCTGCCGAGCCTCCCGATGCCCATCTTCTCAGCTATCCTCTGCACCTTCCTGGTGCTGATGCCGGTAGCGCACATCTCGGCCGCCGCCGCGACGAGCGCACGGTCGATGCGCCGGTGGCGCTCGAGGACGTCCTAGGGGAAGAAGACGCCCGTCCAGAGTTGAGGGACCCTCAGGTTGAGCATACCCACGCATGTCACGAGGCGATCTCTGTTGCCGTTCCTATTGTTGGCCCCATCGGCGCAGAGCTGGTCGGCCTCAGCGTCAATGATGGCGGTAACCACCTGCACGGCAAGCAGCATGAACAGCGATTAGATGTCCACCATCCCGTCCGCCAACTTCGGCATCGCTACGGACCCAGCATCGCGTCTGACAGCATCTCCATAGCGGTCACCGTCCTTTCCCAGAATCCGTATTATGGTATTCAGGATTCATGAACAGGGACAGTTTTGCCCTTTTCGACGGCTGGCCGTCTGCGGATTTACATCAACATACCCGACGAGACCGAAATCATAAGTCACATTAAAACAATGATTAACACTTATTTCTTCAATGCGCAGGACCACTGCATGAGACCAGCTCTAATCAACGCAAAATAATGGGAAGAAAATTTACGTGAAAGGTACATAGGCCATTTCCAATTATTATATGTAAGCTGAGCAACCCCATTACCAACCACAAGCGCCCAGACACCCATGTTAGTAAAGGAAATTAAGACATACGACAATACAAAACCCGCAATAGCCGAAACTATATAAGCCGGAAGATAGGGGATTTCATTTGTACTGATAATGTAATTACAGCACAATGAATGATGGTTCCAAACCGCAAGATAAACAACCAAGGCGAAATAAAGAAGCCCGTCGGGGGAAAACCCTTTCTTAACTAGGAACAAGACTGGGAAGCCGACAAACCAGACACCGATTGTGCATACAACAATTAAAATCCAATATAGAGACAGACTTTTTTCAATAATTTTTCGTGCAGTCTGAACTTCACCACCAGCATAAGCAGATTGAAACATCGGAATAAAAGATCGAACGTAGGCGCTGGCAAACCCGTAAATTGCACCGCCAACTTGAATAATTAATGAATACTGAGAGTTTACCTCCACGCCAAGAAAATAGGAGCAGAGCAGTGAACTCAACTGAGTTGAAGCATAGCAGCAAAGTTGAACAACGCCGTCCCTCCACGCCAAATAAGCCACTGAAATAAACGTTTCTTTTATTTCAGAAATAGAAACACCCGCACAAGCGTCGTTTGCTTTTCTCATCGCCTCTGAGTGAACCTCCAGAAAGCGACCGCAAAAAAATCTCAGCACAATGTCATTAAACAGATAACCGATGGCAGCGCCAATAATGCCAAAACCCATAAACAGCAAAAGCGCAGACACCACAAGCTGCCCAATGCGACCATAAGACTTTGCCCTGCTTTCAGCGGAGATATCCCCGAATCCTCTCAGGCAGGTCGTATAATGAAAAAAGAATAAATTAAAAAACACATCAAAACAAAAAATTAACCATGCAATCCAACAAGAAAAGGGATCAATAGCACTCGAAATTGAAGAAATGTAGGCAGTTCCAACTGTAGCGGTAAGCATCAAGACAACGCATGAAATTAACGCGTAAACAAGCCGGGATGTTTTAATCAATTTGCCAAGCAGCTCATAGTCTACAGAATCACCAACTTGAGATGAATCGTAGCCGCTCTTGCTAATGCTACGCGCACCGCTAAGACAATAGACAATATTTCTCGCAAAAGTTGGTGTGAAGCCAAATTCAAATAACAGCGTTAAATTACCAATGGCAACAAATGTGTACCAGAGACCAAGTTCGGCGCTAGATAAGTAAGCAAGCAGAAACGGAAGAAGAAGGAAGCTGCTCCCCATTGAAAGAACAGTACTTACATAGTTCCACAAAATGTCTGACTTGGTAGTATTAATTTTTGCCATTATTTAGCCATCTCCACAACATCCTTTGATGGCACCCCGGATTGACAGGACCCCTTATATGAAAAGGCGGGCAGCGCCATAAGCATAAAGAAATTACATGCTGGATATAACATTCCGCATTCAACAAACCCCATTAGGGAATACAAGACCAAGCCCATGAATGTCACATGGGCCGAAATACGCGCTTTATTTATCGCTACGCAATAGAAAGCAACAAACGCAGTAAATGGGATCAAACCATATTGAATAAGTAATCGACAATAAGCATTATCAAGCATGACTCTTGTTTGGATTAAATAACCGCCCGTTGCAGACGGCAGCGAAACTATGGCCGTTAAGTCATTACCAAAAACAGTCAGAGGATAGTTTTCAAAATAATAGGCGGAATAAAAAATCCGATTAGTCAATAAATTATCAAGCTGGACAAGCCAAGTATTGACACCATGGGACCACATAAAAGGCAGGGCTATACTAACAATCGCCAGAAAAAGCGGTAAAAAAGTAAAAAGGGACCCATATGGTTTTGGACGGGGACTTCTGAATAAAATAACCGAATACAAGGCCATTACGAAAATGCCTGCTGCAGAAGTTTTTGAATCCGCTACGAAAAAAGCAATTGCAAAGCAGAAGATACCCACAAGACCACTTCTGCCTTTCAGCTCAAAAATAGAAGCAGAATAGGCGATAAACAAAAGCTGGCCAAAATTATTAGGATGGGCAAAACCCATCGAATTTCGAACAAAATTGCTACCGCGCGACATTAATACAGAAGGAATGGCACCGACACTATTAAGACCAACAACCATCAATAGAGTTAAGACGGAAGATACAAGAATAGGCCTAGAAATGTAGGATTCAGGGACGTCTTCAGCACATAGACAAAGCAGAGCCAACCAAATAATCTGAGGAGCTTTATTTGATTTCAGCGACCCGACGCAAATTAAAATCAACAGCAACCCAACAAGCACTTTTACATGGGAAGTCTTTTGTAGTAAAAGCTTCAACAGTAGAAACGCTAAGGCACATAACTCAAAAACCAGCGAAAGCACTGCAAGAGAAATCCCAAACACATTGTTAGCATTTACTGATCCAATATAATAAGAAGTTGAAAATAAAGCCAATGCGAAGCTGAACAGTACAGCCCCCGCATTTACCCGTTTAATCTCAGTCCAGGATCTTTCAACATTATTCAAAGTCAATTAACATACCCCATAAACAAACTTAGTAAAGCCAATTGCAGCCATAACACGCCTCGCGAGAAGAAGACGAATCGTAATGCGATTTTTCACTTCAGAGATTAAACGGCGTGAATAACGGTGAGAGGCAAAACCTTCCATTAAATAGCTGAAATACGGCTGGCAGACCATATCAGAGACAGGCATATAAAGCTGATTCGATTCAAACCGTGCAAGATTACGAATCAAAGATAAGACTTCCCTGACTGCAGATTGCTTGTAAAGTTCGTTTAAATCCGGATTCACGAGACATAGCTCGTATAGTTTTATCAATAAATTATCGACACCCTCGATAGCCGAGATATCAGTATTTCTCGTCACCGAATCACTATTGTTCACATAGCAATAGACCGCCGAGTCTACCACTTTTACATTTTCCGCCAGACGATAAGCATCTACCATAAACAGTGCGTCTTCACCGAAACGAATGCCATCTTCAAATTTAAGAGAACCGTTCCGAAATAATGATTTGTTAAATAACTTTCCCCAGACGCTTCGAAATGCAACACCATTAGCAAAGCTCGGAAACGGTACTTTATTAACATTGTCCCAAAATGCAAGGCTAAGCGAGCATGCTGTTTCCCATCCAATACTTATAGCCTTGCTCGAATAATCGCCATGCTCATTCAGCAGCGCCCCGATAACCAAGCTACAGCCATCTGAGGATTCAAGCAACAGCCTAACTGCATTTATAGGCAGTATATCGTCAGCATCAACAAATGCCACCCAATCACCGGAGGCCTCATCGATACCCCTATTACGCGCCACGCATACACCGCTATTGTTTTGACTAATCAGCTTAATCCGGTTGTCGCCCTCTGCAATAGCCATAACTAGCTCAGTGCCACGATCTGTCGACCCATCATCAACAATAATTATTTCAATGTTGCTCACACTCTGACGCAGAAGACTATTTAATGTCTTTTGAATCGTTTTTTCAGCGTTATACATCGGCACAATCACGCTCACAAGAGGATTGTTGACCAAGGAAGATTGACAGCAATTTACCTGCTTGCTTGTTGACGTCATAAACAGACGACCCCCGCAAGCTTATTTGGACGACCCATAGAAATAATTACGTCAATCCATTCGGCAACATTAAAGGAGCATTTTAAAAATTTATCAGAAATATCAGCAGTATCTGGAACGCCAAATGAACAGACACAAGGCAATCCGTTAAGCTGGGCCTCAATTGCAGCAACACCAAGTCCCTCAAACGTTGCAAGAAAGTCAAACGTAGCATATGAGCTAAGGGCCTTTATATACCTCCCAACAACGATTTCGGTTCCACAAAGCCCATTTGAAAGGCAGGAAACTAAAACCCTAGGCTTATTGTGGTCCAAGGCAGACGAAACCATTAAAAAGCCTTCCTTCCAAATCTAAGAACCGATAGAACAGAGGAGATAAACCAAGACAGCTTGGGTCCAATTACTGGCGCAAGCTTTTTCCTCATTTCAACACGGAACTTCTTAGCGGGTGACAACCAGGTGCCTGAATAATGATGAATAGAATATGTATCCTCAGTAATTTCAAACTTGCCACTATGGCTGTCTAGGGGATCAAAATAAGTAGCAGGGTATGCAGTGAAACCATTTAACTCCTGGAATGAACCGTCTCTCCTAAGAGCGCAATTCACTTCCAAGTAATCAGTCAGCACCCTCGGAGAGGTATCCATAGAGTTGCGGCCTTTTCGCAGCTCAAATTTCATAGATTCATATAATTTTGCGACATCGCTCATGACATGGCTTCCGGACTCAGAACCCATGATGAGGCCGGGATTCAAGAAGAAATTATTCTTCATGAATCCCGCAAAGGCCTCATTATCTAAAAGCCCGTCCAAAGGCTTCAGGACTTCAACATCTGTATCGAGAAGAATTCCACCCTCTGAATACAGTATTTTGTATCGCGCATAGTCGCTGACAAACGCCCATTTTTTTGAGGCATATGCCTCACGAGAAAAGTCACATTGATTTATATCGAAATTGCTTTCGTCCCATCTACGAATTTCCCAATCAGGCATGATCTTCGACCAAGACTCAATGCATTTTCTTTCAAGTTCAGGAAGCTCACTTCCACCGAACCAGATGTAGTGCAGAACTTTAGGAATCATCAATTCCCTTTCGAACATTAGGCTACTTCTTTATGATTTTTTTAACCAGACGCTTCATCGGGTCATAAATTCCAAGCTTTTCGCATGTATGCCTAGCAAAGCGCTCGGCTTTCACTTTTCCGGAATCGGGGAACCACTTATTCATTAGCTCCTCACCATCCAGATTCGCCACATCAGCCATGAATTCATCGCGGCGCGGATTCAACTTCACGGACTTAGTAAGTTCACGAACACCTTCCACTGCGGCCTCAACATCAATCTCCTTCATACGGGCATAGCTTGAGGCACGATCAAGCAATTCTTGCCCCTCATCGCTTTGGATTAGAACTCGAGTGACGCCTCGATTGTCATCGAACTCTTTCGAGAGTCGATAAACATCGAAGAAATCCCAGCAAGTCAAATCAGTAACGCGATAACGCTTTTTGAACGGACATTCGTAACAGATGGGTCGATCTGAAAGGTCTGCAAAAAAAGCCCTTAGGTAAGGATCCGTTTCGACACCTTCGCTGTACAGCCTTTCTCCATCCAGAGTCTCGCCTTCGAGCTCGCACATATTTGAATAGCGATAGCCAAACAGTGATTTATCTCTAAAAAGAACGGTCTCACCTTTTACGCCAATCTTTGCGTCAAGCCATTCGACCTGCCGCGCGAACACAGCGCGAGCGGGGTTCGCGCGGCAGACGAAGTCTGCCACGCGTAAATTTGCCGGCCTGTCGCCCAAAAATTGAAGCAGGCCTTCGCATTGACAAGGGGTACCAATAAAGAGAACTTCACGTCCAGTTTTTAGTTGTTGTTTGACCTCGGGATACGCAGGGCCAACGACACTCTGAACATATTTACTGTTGCGGAAGCGCCAAAGTTCATCAACGCTTTCCAGAGAAAAATGTCCGACCTTAAGTCGCCCAGGGGCTCCTTCGGCTCGCACAAGCTGTTCACCGCGCAAATAACCTGCGCCAAACACAATACCGCCGTTAGCAATCACGGCCTGAGCAAGGGCAGTAAAGGCCCCGCCAGAAGTACTTTCAGCAAGCACCTTTTGATCATTATGCTGAACTAGAAAGGCTCGCTGGGACTTAGGCTCGTCCTTATCAACATTAAGCACCGGGCAAGCCTTTTCGCATAATCCGCAATCAATGCACTGATCAACATTGACTACGGGGTACTCGCAGCCCTCGGCGTCATATTCCATTGATATGCACTGCTTGGGACATTTTTGAGCACAGGCAGCGCAACCGCAGCATTTACTTTTATCAGTGATGGAGATCATACTGTTCCCTACAACTCAAGAGCGGATTTAAGCCAATTGGCCGATTCATTCTTATACGCATTAAGTCGTTGACGTACTGACACAAAGTCGATTTCATTTGCCATTGCGGCATGGAAAGTATCCTTCGATTCGCAAATACGATCGGAGTTTCCAAGGACACGCAGCAATGTATCAATACGTGAGTTCGTAGACTGAGCACCCATATTCTCGTGGCGGCGGAACGAGAAGAAGGGCACCTCAAAAATATTTGAGAACACGCTTCCGTGGAAAGAGTCAGTACAGACATACGAAGCATGGGCAATCAGATTGACCCACTCAGCCGGACCGGCCTCCCAAGGATAATAATCCGCGTAATCGTCATCAGCCTTAACATACTCATCGGGATGGGCAATTGCGACGATCTTCAAATTATGCTGCTCGGCAAGCTCCTGGGCACATTCACGATTCCATGCATTCTTACCCATGAAATAGCAGAAAACATACGGCTCGTCAGGAACGCTAATCGATGAGGAACCAGCAAGGCTTGCCCACTGATCTCTAGCCAGCAGCATCGTAGGATCGCATACAACAGAGCATCGGACGCCCGTAGCTTTCTCTACCAAATCCGCTCCCGTATCCTCGCGAACAGAAATGGCCGAAAAATCAGAAAGAAACTCTTTTGTTTTACGAAGATATTTTTCAGAAAGGGAAGATACTCCAAAACTAGTGGAATAAGACACCTTACGGACAGGAGGCTGCACGAAAGAAAGTGTAAAGTACCTACCAGCAATGTTGACAGGCAGCCAAAGCTGATCGCTACCAACAACAACGCTGTCATAATCAGCCACAAGCGCCCCAAGATCTTCAAACGAAGCAGTTTGAGGAGTAAAACTAAAATGTGTTGACTCGAAAGAGGAAAATGCACTTTTCCTCTTTGCCATTTTCTTTCCAAAGTCAGCATCAAACTTCTGCTTGATGCGATGCTTTACAAACCCCAGCTTTGCACGATAAAGATCTACATCAAATAGATGCTCAAGATAGTAATCATTACGTCCTGCAGAAATAGCATGACCCAGACCACGTTTATCAATAGTATTGACTTCAACGCCCAGCTCCTCAAGGGCACGCTGGGTCGCGTACGCCTGAAGAACGCTGCCAAAGTTGATTTTGTCATGACACGACGCGACTGCGACTCGCTTAGAACATTTAATAGTCAAACTATCCCCTTAATCAACAGAACCCAAATAGGTCATATAACAATCCAATAAAACTCTGGCCGCAGCATTAATTTCAAATACCTGCAAACCGGCATCGTCGCCAGGCGCGAAGACCTTTGTACTCAACTCAATAAGTCTTTCGGCCCACTTTATACAGGAGCTAGAAAGTGATTCAAATTGCATCATGGTTGTAACAGCAGTCTCAGAGGTAACGGCATCAGACGCAAGAATGGGTGTATGCGATGCCTGGCATTCGACTCCGACCATTGGGAGACCTTCATACAGGCTCGGCAGGCAGAAAACATCAAATGCTCGATATAAAGATGCAGCGTCGCTTCTAGTGCCCAAAAGCCGAATGGAATGGCTTATCCCCAGACAATCAGCTTGGTCCTTTATCTGTTCAACCAACGGACCAGAACCTACCAAAACTAATACTGCATCATTACGAATCTTTAAAACCTGATCGAATATCTTAAGCAAATATGAGTGATTCTTCTGCTCTGTAAAACGACCAATGTGCCCAATTAGAAGCTGTCCGTCAGCAACACCAAGCGATCGCCGCGTCCTTAAGCGATCCTCATCATCTGGCGCGAAAACAGACAAGTCGACAGCATTACGCATGACTACAAATTGAGAACTAGATCCAAATAACCATTCACCAGCGAATTTACTACACGCAAAACGATGCGTCGGATAACGATTTGACTGCGTTTTCAGTACAGCCTTCAGGGCATTCTTGGCATACTCACCCTTACCGCTCGTAGAGTGGCTATGTGCAATGCGCACAGGAACACCCACCTTTTTCGCGGCACGAAGCGGAAAGACCGAAAGCGCGTTGATGTGACTGTGGACAATCTTCCAGCCCTCTTGCTTAAAGAGACGCTGAAGCTCTCGCTGGTATTCAACAACATGCTGATAGGGCGGAATCTCAAAGACCCTGCCACCGAGCGATTCGATTTCTTCACGCGGAACGAGCGTCGAATCGGCATCAACAAGAAAGTCAAACTGCACTTTACTGCGGTCAATATGACGGTAGTAATTCATGACGACGGCCTCGACTCCGCCGCCAACCATCTTACCAACAACCTGAGCTACCCTAATCGGTTCAGTCATTTAGCAAGCACCGCCACCGGTAAAAACCTCAACGACCGTGAGGAGAACAATCTTCAGGTCCGTGATGGGGCCGCGCTTGGCGATGTACTCAAGATCGCGGCGGACCATGCCGTCAAAGTCGGTATCGTTGCGATCGGTCACCTGCCACCAGCCGGTGATACCCGGCTTCACGGCAAGGCGCTGCAAGTCGTACTCCGTGTACTCCGCCACCTCATTCGGCAGCGGCGGTCTGGGGCCCACGACGGACATCTGGCCCAGGAAAACGTTCAGGAACTGCGGGAACTCGTCGATGGAATGCTTGCGGATGAACTTCCCGATCTTGGTGACGCGGGGGTCTTCCCTCATCTTGAACATGGCGCCGACAATCTCGTTTTGATCCATAAGCTCGACGAGGCGCTCGTCGGCGTCCTTGTACATGGATCGGAACTTCCACATGCGGAAGGTTGACAGACTGCCGTCGCGGCGGGTCTGGCCCACACGGATCTGGCTGTAGAACGGGTTGCCCTCGCTCTCCAGGCGGATGGCCGCGGCGAGCACAAGGCTGGGTACGGCGATGACGGCCAGCACGCAGCCACTGAACGCAATGTCGAACGCGCGCTTGACGACCCTGTATGCCAGGCGCGAGCGGTCCCAGTCCATGATGGATTGCATGGCCTTGTAGCGACCAGCGCCCTCGCGCCGGTCCATGGCCTGCGCAATCAGCGCGGCCCCCGCAGGCGCATTATTCTCTGTTACTTCTTTAGCAGCCACAATAAAACTCACGTTCCTGTCCCCAGGAACCCCCCCCCCATCTATGAATCCCAAATCAAGTAATTTGCTGGTGCAACGTCTCCCTTACGTTTTGCTGGGAACGTCGAGCGGTAGCAGCTCTCTAAAAGCGGAATCGCCATCGCCCACGTCTACCAGGCACCAGCGTTTATGACGGTCGATCTTTTTAACGCGAGCCTCTTGCCCCACCAAGGGACCCTGCTCTATGTGCAACACGCCATCTTCTATGCGCGCAACGCTGTTGCGCACCACGCCGTCGTTGTCCAGCACACTGCGGTACCAGTCCTGCGCATCGTCCGGCATGGGCATGTACGCCCGCTCCCTACTGCCGGCGATGCGGCAGCCAAAGCTCAGCTGAGCCAAAGCCCTATCGAGCGCAGCGGCATCGTGCGTGGCGACGAAGAAATATTCCTTGTACATGGGTTTGGTTTGGAGCGACCAGGCGCCGTCCCGCTTAAACCAGAACTCCTTTTGCATCACGAAAGCGTCCTGCATCAACTCGTGCGGGATAATGCAGCGGACCTTTTCGCAGGTCTCGCGCTCTTTTCCATGGGGGGTGTGGACCAGATACCAGCGGACGCGGCCGTGCTGGCTGTTGGTGGTGGCGCTGTTAAATGCGCCCGGCAGCTGCTCTTGGCGCCGTGCCGTCTGTTCCATGTTCTCGCCCCCCCCTCTTTTGGCTTTGCGATGCACGCAAATGCAGGGGCGTTTAGAACAGGCTTCTCGCTCGCAGCTAGGCGCAGTCGCAAAAGTACAGGTTTTTGCATCCTTTGACAGACGTTATTATACGAGCAATTAATCAGCGTTTGCCCAGATTACGCAAAATGTACTGCTAATAGGTACATCTCCATACCCCTCTACAAAAACCTGTACCTTTTTGTGCAACAAAAAAAGCCGCTCAACCAGCGGCCTTTCTTATTTTGGTAAGAAAAAAGGCGACCGCCCTTTGTGGACGGTCGCCTTTGTAAATTGTTGTGAAGCTTGCCTTAGGCGCGAGTCTTGATCTCCTCGAGCACCTTGGCAACAAACTCGTCAACGCTCATCTGAACGGTCTCGTTGGAGCGATCGCGGACGGAAATGTTGCC
Organism: Collinsella sp.; assembly: GCA_019414325.1. Lineage (GTDB taxonomy): Bacteria > Actinomycetota > Coriobacteriia > Coriobacteriales > Coriobacteriaceae > Collinsella. Next base: position 11,096 of record DXMG01000007.1, read on the forward strand.
GGCCTCGACCTCCTTCTCGCCCAGGATGAGCATGTAGGGCACGCGGTCGATGCTGCGGGCCTCGCGGATCTTGTAGCCGATCTTCTCGTCGCGGTCGTCGCAGACCACGCGAATACCGGCCTCCTCCAGCTTGGCGCATACCTCGTGAGCGTAGTCGCGGCTCTTCTCGGAAACCGGAAGTGCCTTGACCTGCACGGGAGCCAGCCAGGTGGGGAACTTGCCCGCAAAGTGCTCAATTAGAATACCGATGAAGCGCTCGATGGAGCCAAAGCACACGCGGTGCAGCATGATGGGGCGCTTCTTGTTGCCGTCGGCGTCCACGTACTCCAGGTCAAAGTTGAGCGGCATCTGGAAGTCGAGCTGGACGGTGCCGCACTGCCAGGTACGGCCGAGCGAGTCCTCCAGGTGGAAGTCGATCTTGGGGCCGTAGAAGGCGCCGTCGCCCTCGTTGACTTCGTAATCCATGCCCAGCTTCTCCAGAGCGGTGCGCAGGCCCTCCTCGGCGCGAGCCCAGTCCTCGTCCGAGCCCATGGAGTCCTCGGGGCGGGTGGAAAGCTCAACGTGGTACTTAAAGCCAAACTTCTGGTACACGGAGTCGATGAGGTTGACCACGCCCACGATCTCGTCGGTCAGCTGGTCGGGACGCACAAACAGGTGGGCGTCGTCCTGGTTAAAGCAGCGCACGCGGAACAGGCCGTGAAGGGCGCCGCGCAGCTCGTGGCGGTGCACCAGGCCAATCTCGCCGGCGCGGATGGGCAGCTCGCGATAGGAGTGCGGCTTGGAGGCGTACACCAGCACGCCGCCCGGGCAGTTCATGGGCTTAATGCAGTACTCTTCATCGTCAATGACGGTGGAGTACATGTTGTCCTTGTAGTGGTCCCAGTGGCCCGAGGTCTTCCACAGCTGCTTGTTCATGATGAGCGGGGTGGAGATCTCCACGTAGCCGGCCTTGTGGTGAATCTCGCGCCAGTAGTCCAGCAGCGTGTTCTTAAGGACCATGCCGTTGGGCAGGAAGAACGGGAAGCCGGGGGCCTCGTCGCGCATCATAAAGAGGTCCATCTCGCGGCCGATCTTGCGGTGGTCGCGCTTCTTGGCCTCCTCCAGCATGTGCATGTGCTCGTCGAGCTCCTCCTTGGTGGCAAAGGCGACGCCGTTGATGCGGGTGAGCATCTTGTTGTCCTTGTCGCCCTTCCAGTAGGCGCCCGAGACGCCGGTGAGCTTAAAGGCCTTGAGCGCCTTGGTGTAGCAGATGTGGGGGCCGACGCACATGTCGATGTAGTCGCCCTGCTGGTAGAAGGTGATGCGGGCGTCGTCGTCCAGGTCGCCGATGTGCTCGACCTTGTACTTCTCGCCGCGCTCCTCCATAAGGGCGATGGCCTCGGCGCGGGGCTTCTCGTACACGGAGAACTTGAGGTTCTCTTTGACGATCTTTTTCATCTCGGCCTCGATCGCGGGGAAGTCGTCCTCGCTGATCTTGACGCCCTCGGGCAGGTCGACGTCGTAGTAAAAACCGTTGTCGGTCGCGGGGCCGTAGGCAAAGTCGGCCTGGGGGTACAGGCGCTTGATGGCCTGCGCCATGATGTGCGCGGCGGAGTGGCGGATGACGTGCGTGACCTCGTCCTGCGGGAGCTCGGCCACCGAACCGTCATTGTAGAGTGCCTTCATGGGTATGTTTTCTCCTCTCGGATGCCTGATGCAAGTGCGCGCAATGCGCTCGGCGATTTAACTTGCATCATTATAGGCAGGTTGCCTTGGTATACAAGCGCCCGCCGCACCTTAATGGCACGGCGGGCGATTTTCTACGCATGCTTCATCGTGTGGGGCGGGGTGAGGGGCGCGCGTGGCTTGCGGCGTGTCCGTGGCTTGCGGCCGGCCCGGCGATGGATGCGTTACTGGATGCGAGTTCGGCAGTAGGGGCAGACCTTCCAGTGCGCGTCGAGCGGGCGATGGCAGCTGGGGCAGACGTTGCGAACCTGGGTATCGCACACCGGGCAGACCACAAAGTCCTTCTCGATGGGTGCGCCGCACTGCGGGCAGGTGCCGTACTGGGCAAGCTGGCGCTCGCGCAGGGCCATGTCCAGCTCCTGCTCCTCGCGGTCGGACGCGTAGGAATGCGGGCGCAGGACCAGGTAGGCGATGAGGCCCACAAACGGGATGAGGGCGATGATGCCCCATGCCACGTAGGCGCTGGCGCCGCGGCGGCGAGCGTCGATGAACACATAGACGACCGACAGCACATACAGGGCGATGATAAAGCCGACGAAGGCATAGACGACGCCCATAAGCTGCGGCGACATGAGCTCGGAGATGTACTTGGACATTACGGGTACCTTTCGGAATATTAACAGTTAGGTCAGTTTACCACGGGGTTTGTTTATATGGGACCACGGCTAGGGGCGGGGCTGGCGCGGACACAAACATCTCAATCTGTAACAGGTGGGAGTGGAATCCGGGTCTAGATGTTACAGATCGAGACGAACGGGTGCGCCGCCGAGCAAACGTCTCGATCTGTAACAACTGGGACCAAATATCCCATCTTGCTGTTACAGATTGAGACACAGGGATCCCTCCCCGATTTCAATCTCGATCTGTAACATCTTGGGCCCCAAAACCCCTCTTACTGTTACAGATCGAGACATTCAAAATCCGTCGGAAGGTTTGTCTCGATCTGTAACATCTGCAACCCAAATCATCGGCTAACTGTTACAGATTGAGACAAAAGAAAACGTCCAGGCCGAATGTCTCAATCTGTAACAGTTACTCGGCAAAGACAGTCCCAGATGTTACAGATTTAGACAAACTATTCTTTCCCCGACTTAAATCTCAATCTGTAACAACAACTCGGTAAATACAGGTCTTACCGTTACAGATTTGGACATTCGAAACCGACTGATAGGTTCATCTAAATCTGTAACACATGGAACCGATTTTCTCCTCTTGCTGTTACAGATCAAGACAAACGGAGGGCCCGCCTGGCAAACGTCTCGATCTGTAACATCTGGAACCCAGTTCTTCTGCTTACTGTTACAGAACGAGACAAACCTCTGACACCAGGAGCGACAGACAAGGTCACCGATGGTCCTGAGTCTCCCATCGCCTGCCGTTGGCGGATACAGCGGGGCTGTTCGCCGCATTGCCGCCGCACCGGGGGTGTGCAGACCGTAGGATAGTCCTATTGACAGCCTGTCAACTTGTCTGGGAGGCACCGTGGCAGAAACGTTTGATATCGCAATTGTGGGCGCGGGCATCACCGGGTGCGCCATCGCGCGGCAGCTCGCGCGCTATGACCTGTCCATTTGCGTGGTCGAAGCGGCCAACGACATCGCCCTGGGCGCGTCGAAGGCCAACGGCGGCCTGGTGCACGCCGGCTACGATCCGGCTCCGGGCACGGTAAAGGCGCAGGTCAACGCCCGCGGCTGTGAGCTATATGGCACGTGGGCCCAGGAGCTAGGCTTTTTGTTCCGCCGCACCGGGTCGATGGTGCTGGGCTTTAACGACGAAGACCGCGCACACCTGGAGAAGCTGCGCCAGAATGGCCTGGCCAACGGCGTACCCGAACTGGCGATCATTGGCCCCGAGCGCATCCACGAGCTGGAGCCGCGCGCGAGTGCCAAGGCAACCTGCGCGCTGTGGTGCCCCTCGACCGGTTACGTCGACCCATTTGAAGTGGCCATCGCCGCGCTGGAGAACGCGGTCGCCAACGGCGTGACGTTTATGCGCTCCGCACCGGTTGAGGCCATTGAGGTTGCTGGCTCGCACGACGAGGACGTTTCAGCCGACGGCAAGGTCCGCGCACGCTTTACGCTGGTGACGCCCGCCGGCGATGTGCGCTGCCGCTATCTGATCAACGCCGCGGGCAACGGTGCCGCGAACATCTCGCATATGGCCGGCGCCGAGGAGTTTCAGATGGTCTGGCGCCAGGGAAACATCGTGGTGCTGGACAAGGAGCCGCGCGCGCTCATGCCGCTCTACCCCGTGCCCACGCCGGTGTCCAAGGGCGTTATCGTCACGGGCACGGTCCACGGCAACACCGTGATCACCGCGACCGCCGCCGTGCGCGAGCCGGGCGACACACAGACCTACGCCGCCGATGTCAACGCGCTGTTAGCGGGCGCGCGCAAACTGGTGCCCGATCTGGACACGCGCCGCGTGGTGCGCGCGTTTGCCGGCGGACGTCCGGTCATTCAGGGGACCAACGACTTCTTTATTGGGCAGTCGGCCGTGGTGCCGGGGCTGTTCCAGGCGGCGGGCATTCAGTCGCCGGGCGTGGCGAGCGCGCCGGCCATTGCCGAGCGCATGGAGCACGTGATGCGCGAGGCGGGCGTTGCTTTGCGCGAACGGGCCGATTGGGATCCGATTCGCCGCGCGCCGGACGACTTCGACCGCGCGCCGCTTGCGCGCAAGGAGGAGCTCATTGAGTCCGGCCCTGCATGGGGGCAGATCGTCTGCCGCTGCGAGACTGTACCCGAGGCCGAGATTGTGGCCGCGATTCGACGCCGCCCGGGTGCGGTTTCGGTCGAGGGTGTCAAGCGCCGCTGCCGCGCGGGCATGGGCCGCTGCCAGAGCGGCTTTTGCCAGAGCCGCGTGGTGGCGATTCTGGCGCGCGAGCTGGGCTGCGACCCCAGCGAGGTGCTGTTGGAGGACACTGGCTCGTGGCTCGTTGAGGGACCTTTGAAGGGGGTGCGCTAGGATGGCGGAATTCAAATCGAGCGTGATTGATACCGATGCCGTTGAGGCAGTACCTACGCAGGCCTTCGACGTGGTCGTTATCGGCGGCGGACCTGCCGGCATGGCGGCCGCACTTGCCGCGCACAAGGCCGGCGCGCGCGTGGCCATCGTGGAGCGCGAGCAACACTTGGGCGGCATCCTGCGCCAGTGCATTCACCCCGGCTTTGGCCTTTCGCACTTTAAGCAGGAGCTCACCGGCCCCGAGTATGCACAGCGCTTTATTGACCAGGTGCGCGCGACCGACATTGCGCTGTTCTTGGGCAGTATGGTGCTTGGGATCGATTCGGGCGAGTCCACGGAAGACGACGCACTCCACACCGTCATGCTCATGAGCCCCACCGGCATGCTGCAGCTCACCGGGCGCGCGGTCGTCCTTGCCATGGGTTGCCGCGAGCGCACCCGCAGCGAGATCAAGATTCCCGGCAGCCGACCTGCCGGCGTGTTTACGGCCGGCTTGGCGCAGCGATACATCAATGTCGAGAACCTCAAACCCGGCTCGCGCGCCGTCATTTTGGGCTCGGGTGACATCGGGCTGATCATGGCGCGCCGCTGCACGCTCGAGGGGATTTCGGTCGAGGGCGTGTACGAGCTCATGCCGTACGCCAACGGCCTGCGCCGCAATGTGAAAAACTGCCTGGACGACTTTGGCATTCCGCTGCACCTGTCCACCACCGTCACACGCGTGATCGGGCACGACCGCGTTGAGGCCGTCGAGGTGAGTCAGGTCGACGAGCACCTGGCACCCATTCCGGGGACCGAGCGCATTGTTCCGTGCGACACGCTGCTGCTTTCGGTGGGTCTGATTCCCGAGAACGAGCTTTCGGTTGCCGCGGGCGTGGAGCTGGATCCCCGCACGCGCGGTGCCGTGGTGGACCAGAACCTGCAGACAGGCGTTCCGGGCATCTTTGCCTGCGGCAACGTGCTGCACGTGCACGACCTGGCCGACAACGTGACGACCGAGTCCGAACGCGCCGGTGCAGCCGCGGCGACTTACGCGCTGGGTGGCACCGCGGCGGGAGTGGCGAGCGCGGGCTGCCAGCTCACGGTCTCCCCCGCCGGCATCGCAGGCTACGCACTGCCGGGCCGCATTACGACCGTCGGGCTCACTAAGCTCAACTTCCGCGTACGCCGACCGGTCGATGCCGCCCGCGTACGTATCCTGGCAGGCGACGAGGAGCTGTTTGCAGGCAAGGTCCGCCCGTTTAAACCGAGCGTAATGGAGAGCTTCCCGCTGCCGACAAAGGTGATTCAACGCGCACTCGACCTGGGTGTCAGCGAGATTGTCCTGTCCGTCGATCCCGTCGAGGAGGCGTAGGCCCATGAGCACGAACGCGATCGAAACGCTGCAGTTCAACTGCACCACCTGCCCCTCCGAGTGCCTCCTGACTGTGGAGGTAAAGCGCGGCGCAGACGGCGCCGTGGCAGAGGTGTACTCCGTAGCCGGCAACAGCTGCCCACGTGGCGATAAGTTCGCGCATCAGGAGCTCACCTGCCCCATGCGCGTGCTCACCACCACCGTAGCCGTATCCGGCGGCGACGAGGCGCTGCTGCCCGTGCGCACGGCCGATGCCATCCCGCTGGCACTCCACGCCCAGGCCATGGACCTCATCCGCGGCTTGGTCATCGAAGCCCCCATCCGCATGGGCGACGTCGTTCTGGAAGACCTCCTCAACACGGGCATCAACCTCATCGCCAGCATGGACATCGACCCAGCCTAAGCAGCTCATTTGGGACGCGACTCTTTTGGCTACCCCGCCATCCACCCCGCCCCTCCTCAATTGCGGTGAAATAGTTCCTGATTTCCGCCAAACCCCGGCATCCAGGAACTATTCCACCGCAACTTGCCTTGGGATCGGTATTTATCTTGTGCCTACTTTAGTGTCATTTCAAAACTATGCCGGATTACGGGACTGATTCGGAGACCCCCATCCATACCGGCAATTTTCGATTTTTGATAAGCCTTCTACCTGCGGTTTTAACTTCGCGATTTTTCCTATGGTCATGTAATACAGGTCCAGCCCCGTAATCCGCCATGCTTTTGAAACCAGCCCATTTGGGACGGGCCTCTTTTGACTCCTTTTTCCTGCACGCTTGCCAGGCTGGCCATGCCAAGGAATGTCCTAAAGTGCCGGCATAAAAGGAACGTCCATATCTGCCGGGCATGGGATACCATGGTGGCACCCTAGCGAAAGGATGTTTCATGGCGCATGTCGATAACCAGCGTGTGGCGCGCGTGCTCGATGCGCTCGAGGCTCAGCACCCCGGCGCGCAGCTGCTCGTAAACGACCCGTGGTCGATTTATTACCTGACCGGCTTTTATGCCGATATGTTCGAGCGTTTTTGCGGCGTGCTGCTCGCACGCGGTAGCGAGCCCGTGATCCTGGTCAACGCCCTGCATCAGCTGCCCGAGTACGACAATGCCCGCGTGGCCTACCACACCGATACCGACGTCGTGACCGACGCCATCGCTCGCGAGGTCGATCCGACCAAACCGCTCGGCATCGACACCGTCATGCGCTCCGGCTTTTTGATGCCCCTTATGGATTGTCACGCCGCAAGCGAGTTTTTCCTGGGCGACTTTGCCGTCACCGCCGCACGCACCCACAAGGATGCCGCCGAGCAGGAGCTGATGCGCGCGTCCTCGGCCGCCAACGACGCCGTGATGGCCGACGCCATCAAACTCGTTCACGAGGGCGTGACGGAGCGCGAAATTGCCGACCAGATGCTCGGTCTGTATCGCAAGCACGGCTGCGAGGGCTTTAGCTTTCCGCCCATCGTGAGCTTTGGCGCCAACGCCGGCGACCCGCATCACGAGCCCGACGACACCGTGCTCAAGCGTGGCGACGTGGTACTTTTCGACATTGGCGGACGCCGCTGCAACTACTGCTCGGACATGACACGCACGTTCTTTTGGGGCGAGCCGGACGAGGAGACGGCACGCATCTACGACATCGTGCGCCGCGCCAACGAGGCCGCCGAGGCGCTCATAGCACCAGGCGTGCGCATGTGCGACCTGGACCGTGCTGCGCGCGACGTGATTGAGGGCGCGGGCTATGGGCAGTACTTTACGCACCGCCTGGGCCACTCGATCGGTCTGCAGGACCACGAGCCGGGCGACGTCTCGCTTGTCAACAAACAGGTCGTAGAGCCGGGCATAACGTTCTCTATCGAGCCGGGCATCTACCTCCCCGGCCGCACCGGCGTCCGCATCGAGGACCTTGCCCTGGCTACCGAGTCCGGCGTCGAGATTCTCAACGCCTACCCCCACGACCCAGTCCGCCTAGACTAGCCCCTTCCCAATAGCCCTTCAATAAGTTGCGGTGGAATAGTTCCTGGATGGGCTGCTAGAACCCAAAAATAGGAACTATTTCACCGCAACTGACGAGGGGATGGGTTAACGAAGCAGGGCAGGTTAGCGCAGCAGCCCCGCTACTTCGCCGGCCAGGGTGATGGTGCCGGCTGCTACGAAGGGCTCACGCGCGGCATCGAGGGCCGCGAGGGCCTCGGAAACGCTGGGGTACACGCCCACTAACTTGTCAGCGTCCACAAGGGCGGCGAGCTCCTCCGCCGGCAGGGCGCGATCGGAATCGGTCTGAGTCACGACCACGCGCGGGAAGGCTGGAATCAGCACGTCGACGATACCCGCCACGTCCTTGTCAGCCAATGCGGCGCAAAGCAGCGTGGGGCGATTCTCTACGCACGGATCAATCTCGTCCAGTGCGCTCACAAAGTTCTCGCAGCTCTGGGGGTTATGGCAGGCGTCAATCAGCTTGAGTGGATCGGTTCCCAGCACATCAAAGCGACCCGGCGTGGGGCAGCCCATAAGCGAAGCGTCGAGCGCATCGTGGTCGAGCTCGCGGCCCAGATACCCCTCGCACAGCATAATCGCGCACGCGGCATTCTGCGGCTGATACGCCGGTTTAACCATCCTCGACGTATAGATCGCGCGCGGCGTGGTGCAGCTGAACTCAACCGTGTCGCCCACATGCGCCGGCACCTTAGTCGTGACATGGTTCACCACGAGCGGCACCACACCGCATTCGCGGCAACGGGCATCCATCACGCGCTGAACGCTCGCCTCGTGCGTGCCCTCGCCCAAAACAACCAAGCGCCCGGGTTTGATAACCGCAGCCTTCTCACCCGCAATGGCCTCGAGCGTGTCGCCCAAAATACGTGTGTGATCGAGCCCAATGCCCGTAATAGCAACGGCGACGGGATCGGTCGCGCTCGTAGCATCCCAGCGTCCGCCCATGCCAACCTCGAGCACGGCAACATCCACCGCGGCCTCGGCAAACACGACAAGTGCGGCAGCCGTCAGCAGGTCAAACGGCGTGATGGAATAGGCGCGCTCCCCCGCCGCCACACGGCGCGCATTCACGCGATGTCCCGCCTCAACAGCGGCAGAAACGCCACGGGCAAACGCCTCATCGCTCACGACGCGCCCGTCAACCTCCATGCGCTCGGGATAGCGAACCAGCTGCGGCGACGTATACAGCGCGGTCTTGAGCCCCTCACCACGAAGAATGGCAGCCGAAAAACGCGTAGTCGAAGTCTTGCCATTGGTACCGGCAACCTGAATGCAATCAAAATACTCATCCGGACGCCCCAGCTCATCGAGCATATCGACAACCGTCTCGAGCAGAGGACCAGCATCCCCAGAAATCCGCCCCGTATCAGCAGCCAACCCAACAGCCTCATCAAACGAAAGCAACTCAAACGAGAAAGGAACGACATACGACCCAGAACGCTTAGGCATAAACCAAAGTCCCCTCAACATAAAAAGAGGCCCGAATCAACAACGAGCCCCTCCCAAACAAAATATCAGGCAAACACCGCTTTGCAGCGACCTCAAGGCCACAACCAAGTGGCCCCACCAGGCAGCGGACGCCTCCGTAACCGCCATGGGAGCGGTTTGGGGCTTTGCTCGATACAAGTTCCGCACGAGCCGAAGGCCACTTAATGTGGCCTTTGTGCGAGCAGGACTGTCCGCAGTAGCGAGCAATGCCCCAAACCGCGTCCCCCAGTAACGCCTACGAGAAGTCAGCAACCTGTGCAGTCAGCGCCGCCAGGATCTCCTTGAGCTCAGCTGCACGGTCCCTCTTCTTCTGGACCACCGCGGGCGCGGCCTTGGCCACAAAACCCTCGTTGGCGAGCGTCTTCTCGCAGCCGGCGAGCTCCTTCTGGGCCGCGGCAATCTCCTTCTCCAGGCGTGTCTTCTCGGCCGAAAGGTCAACCTTGCCCTCGAGCACCACAAAGACCTCGACGCCGCTGTCGACCACGGCAATGCTCGCGGCCGGCTTCTCGACGTCGGTACCCATGACCAGCGAGGCGGTGTTGGCCAGCGGCTCGATGGTCGAGCGCAGGCTCTCGAGCTTCTCGATATCCTCGGCACCGGCGCGCACGACCACGTCGAGTTCGGCCTTGGGGCTCAAGCGATAACGCGAACGCGTGGCACGGGCGGCGGAAACGACGGCGCGGCACAGCTCAAACGCGCGCTCGGCGTCCTCGTCAACATACTTAGCGTAGTCGGCGGGCTCGGGCCACTTGGCAATCATGAGCGCCTCGGCGCGGTCAACGTTACCCTCGGCATCCAGGTCGAGCACGCTCGCCGGCATGTTGTCCCAGATCTCCTCGGTGACAAACGGCATGAGCGGGTGCATCAGGCGAATGGAGGTATCGAGCACAAAGATCAGGTTGCGCTGAGCCTGCAGACGGCCCTCGCCCTTCAGGCGGGCCTTGGTGACCTCGACGTACCAGTCGCAGACCTCGTTCCAGAAGAACTGCTGCACGCCGCGAGCCATGTCGCCAAAGGTGTAGTTCTCAATACCCTCGGTGACCATCTTGACGGCCTTGGCCAGGCGGCTGAACATCCAAGCGTCGGCCGGCGTCTCAACGACGGGCTCGCCGGGCGTGTAGCCCTCCATGTTCATGAGCAGGAAGCGGCTGGCGTTCCAGATCTTGGTGACAAAGCTCTTGGCCTGGTCGGTACGCGGGCTGTCGATAAGCTTCTTGGTCTTCTTGTCGATGTTCGCGTCGAACTTGACGTCCTGATTGTTGGTGCACAGCGTGAGCAAGTTGAAGCGCATGGCGTCGGCGCCGTACATGCCAATGAGGTCCATGGGGTCAACGCCGTTGCCCTTGGACTTGGACATGCGGCTGCCGTCCTTGGCCAGAATCGTCGGGTAGATGACGACGTCCTTAAACGGCACCTCGTCCAGGAAGTACAGCGAGCTCATGACCATGCGGGCGACCCACAGCGCGATGATGTCGCGCGCGGTGACGAGCGCCGTCGTGGGGTGATGGCCCTCGAGCAGCTCCGGCTTTTGCGGCCAGCCCTGCGTGGCGAAGGTCCACAGCTGCGAGCTGAACCAGGTGTCCAGCACGTTCTCGTCCTGATGCACGTGATGGCCGCCGCACTTGGGGCACACGTCGGTGTCCTCGGTAAGGGCGTCCTCCCAGCCGCAGTCCTCGCAGTAGAACACGGGGATGCGGTGGCCCCACCACAGCTGGCGGCTGATGCACCAGTCCTTGAGGTTCTCCATCCAGGTGGTGTAGGTCTGCGTCCAGCGCGCGGGGTGGAAGGTGACCTTGCCGGAGTTGACGGCGTCGAGCGCCGGCCCCTTGAGCTTGTCAACGGCCACGAACCACTGCTCGGACAGCCACGGCTCAAGCGCGGCGTCGCAGCGGTAGCAGTGCATGACGGAGTGATCGAGGTCCTCGACGTGATCGAGCAGGTCGTGCTCCTCGAACCACTTGATGACGGCCTCGCGGCACTCGTCGCGGTTCATGCCGGTGAACTCGCCATAGCCCTCGACGACCACCGCGTGCTCGTCGAAAATGTTGATCTGCGGCAGGTCGTGGGCCTGACCCATGGCGTAGTCGTTGGGGTCGTGGGCCGGGGTGACCTTGACGAAGCCGGAGCCAAAGTTGGCGTCGACATGCCAATCCTCAAAGATGGGGATCTCGCGGTTGACGATGGGGAGCTTGACGGTCTTACCCACAAAGGCGGCCTTCTCGGGGTCCTTCGGGGAGACGGCGACGCCCGTGTCGCCGAGCATGGTCTCGGGGCGCGTGGTGGCGACGACGATGTAGTCCTGGCCGTTGACCGGCTCGGTCAGCGGGTAGCGCAGGTGCCACAGGTGGCCTTTCTCATCCTTATACTCGGCCTCGTCGTCCGAGATGGCGGTGGTGCAGTTGGGGCACCAGTTGACGATACGCTTGCCGCGGTAGATCAGGCCGTCGTGGTACCAGTCGCAGAAGACCTTGCGCACAGCCTGCGCGTAATCCTCGTCCATGGTAAAGCGCTCGTTATCGAAGTCGACGGAGCAGCCCATGCGCTTAATCTGCTCGACGATGATGCCGCCGTACTCGTGGGTCCAATCCCAGCAAGCGTCGACAAACTTATCGCGACCGATCTCCAGGCGGCTGATGCCCTCGCTCTTGAGCTTCTTATCGACCTTGGTCTGCGTGGCGATACCGGCGTGATCGGTGCCGAGCACCCAACGCGTGGACTTGCCGCGCATGCGGGCCATACGGACGATGGCGTCCTGAATAGAGTCGTCGGTGGCGTGACCCATGTGGAGCTTACCAGTAACGTTGGGAGGCGGAATGGTGACGGTGCAGTCGCCCACGCCCTCGCGGCGCTTGTAGTAGCCGCCGTCGAGCCACTTCTGCAGGATCGCCGGCTCGTTGGTCGACGGATCGTAATTCTTGGGCATCTCTTCCATATATCTCTCCCGTCCCGCCGGGGAGGAATGTAGGCCCGATTTTCGCTCGGTCAGGTCCTGGGCTCGCTCGAAGACCACATTAAGTGGTCTTCGGCTCGTGCGGAATCTACGAAAATCGGGCCTACATTCCTCCCCTTAGGTATCGATTACTTCAGTCCGATACGACTTCGCTGATGCTTAAACAAACACACAGAATAACACAGGTAGTTGGGGTTATTGCGTATATATAAAATAGCCTCCGACCGCGGATGGTCGGAGGCTATCGACAAAACGTTTTGACAGGTTTTAGCCGTAGATGCGTTGGGGCTGCTCTTCGCCCTTTACGGCGGCTTCGGTCACGACGACCTTGGAAACGCCATCCTCGCTGGGGAGGTCGAACATCGTCTGCTGCAGCACGTCCTCGCAGATGGAGCGCAGGCCGCGGGCGCCGGTCTTGCGGGCGAGCGCCATGCGGGCGATCTCGTGCAGGGCGGCATCCTCAAACTCAAGCTCAACGTCCTCGAGCTGGAACATCTTACGGTATTGACGCACCACGGCGTTCTTGGGCTCGGTCAGGATCGACACCAGGTCATCCTCGTCGAGCGCCTGCGTCTGGGTGACGACGGGCGTACGTCCCACAAACTCGGGAATCATGCCAAAGGCATTGAGGTCCTGCGGAAGCACCTGGCGCAGCAGGTCGTTCTCGTCGACCGAGGTGGGGCCGGCGATCTCGGAGTTAAAGCCCACACCCTTGTTGCCCACGCGATCGGCGATGATCTTGTCCAGACCCACAAAGGCACCGCCGCAGATAAACAGGATGTTGGTCGTGTCAATCTGCAGCAGCTCCTGCTGGGGATGCTTGCGGCCGCCGGTGGGCGGAACGCTTGCCACCGTGCCCTCAAGAATCTTAAGCAGCGCCTGCTGAACACCCTCGCCCGAAACATCGCGAGTGATGGAGAGGTTCTCGGCCTTGCGGGCAATCTTGTCGATCTCATCGACATAGATGATGCCCACCTGCGCGCGCTCAATGTCGCCATCGGCAGCATTGATGAGCTTGAGCAGGATGTTCTCCACGTCCTCGCCCACATAACCGGCCTCGGTGAGCGCGGTGGCATCGGCGATGGCAAACGGCACCTCGAGGATGCGCGCAAGCGTCTGGGCGAGCAGGGTCTTGCCGGTACCGGTGGGACCGAGCAGCAAAATGTTGGACTTGGCGAGCTCCACCTCGTCCATATCGTCATCGAACTGCGAGCCCATGTCGTCATCAAAGGCAGACACCGCAGCGCCGCCCTCAATCACGCGGCGATAGTGGTTATACACGGCCACCGACATGGCGCGCTTGGCGTCCTCCTGACCCATAACATAGGCCGAAAGCTCGTCATAGATCTCGTGCGGCGTCGGCACGTGCGTGATGACCTGGCGGTCGTCCTCGAGCTCAAAGCCCTCGGTCTCGGGGTCCACGGCGGGCTGCCCAGCAGCCTGGCCGTGGTCGTTGAGGAAGCCTGGCAGCTTGCCGTTGCGGGCAGCGTCCATAAAGTCCGAAGCCAGCGACTCCTCCAGAATCTCGGAGCAAGCGGCGACGCACTCGTCACAGATAAAGATGTTGGTCGGGCCCTTTACGAGGCGACGGACCTGGCCCTGCTCTTTTCCGCAGAAGGAGCAGCGGATAGGGTTGCCGTTCTCGTCAAAGTTGTCCTGCATGTTTCCTGCCATCCTAGGCATCCTTCGCGGCGAGATCGCGCGAGGTGACGATACGGTCAATCAAGCCGTAGTCGAGGGCCTCGGCAGCGGTCAGGTAGTTGTCGCGCTCGGTATCGGCCTGGACCTTCTCGATGGGCTGGCCCGAGGCGTCGGACAGGATCTGGTTGAGCTCGCGACGGGTCTTCTTGATCTCCTCGGCAACGATCTCAATCTCGGTCTGCTGACCCTGGGCACCGCCGCTGGGCTGGTGAATCATGACCTTGGAGTGCGGCAGGCAGAAGCGCTTGCCCTTGGCGCCGGCCGAAAGCAGCACAGCGGCCATAGACGCGGCCATACCGACGCAAATGGTGGAGACCTGCGGCTTAATGAAGTTCATGGTGTCAAGAATCGCCAGGCCGGAGTAGACCTCGCCACCGGGCGAATTGATGTAGAGCGAGATATCCTTCTCGGCATCCTGGCTCTCAAGATGCAGCAGCTGGGCAACGACCAGGTTGGCGCTGACGGAGTTGATCTCCTCGCCCAAGAAGATGATGCGGTCGTTGAGCAGGCGCGAATAGATATCGTAGCTGCGCTCGCCGCGCGGCGTCTGCTCGATAACGTATGGCACGAGGGCGGAATCGAACTTAGCGATCATACGCATCTCCATTTCTCTCTTGCGGACCAATAGTGGTTCTAGATAAACGTACGGTGCCCGCATGCTATGCATTGGCTGGCACCGTACGAAGCAACCGGATAACCGGTGTATAACTTTACCCCATCACGGGCGCACGCATGCGCTCGCGGGCAAGGTGGCGAGAATTACTCGGCGTCCTTGGCGGTCTCGTCGACCTCGGTCACCTTGGCGTTCTCGACCAGGTGGTCAACGGCCTTGGAGCGACGGATGGACTCGCGGACGGCAGGCATGCGGCCATCGGCGATGAACTCGGCCTTGGAAGCCTCGACGTCCTTGACGCCGGCCTTCTCGAACTCGGCGTTGACGTCGTCCTCGGTGACCTCAATCTTGAGCTCACGGGCGAGGGCGTCGAGAGCCAGGGACTCACGGGCAACGTCGTTGGCCTGCTTGTGCAGGTCGCCGATGAACTGCTCCATGGTTAGGCCGGAAGCGGGCAGCCAGGTGTCCAGCGTCATGCCGCGGGCAGCGAGGTTGGACAGGAAGTTCTGGCCAAGCTCCTCAAAGACGGACTGCTCGTAGTCAGCATCCATCTCGTCGAGCTGCAGGCGCTCGGCGAGAGCGGAGACGCAACGGTTCTCCTTCTCGGCCGGCAGGCGGGAAGCCTTGTCCTGCTCGATCTCGATCTTGATGGCGTCGCGCATGGCGTCGATGCTGTCAAAGCCAAAGTCGGACTTGACGAGCTCATCGGTGAGCTCGGGGGTGTTGCGGACCTTGATGCCCTTGACGGTGACCTCGACGGTGTGGGTCTCGGCCTCCTCGCCCTCCTCGACCTCGTCGGTCCAGGTGACGGTCTTGACGTCGTCAACGTTAGCGCCGATCAGGGCCTCGTTGAACTCCTTGGGGTTGCTGTCGCTACCGGCGATGAGCATGCGGCCCTCGGCGGCGAAGTTGTCGGCGTTCTCAACGGCCTTGAGATCGACGGTGACGTAGTCCTCGGCCTCGACGGCGCGACCCTCGACGTCCTCGAAGGTGGCACGGTAGTTGAGGAGCATCTCGACCTGGTTGTTAATCTCGGACTCGGTGACCTCCGCAGGAGGCATCTCGATCTCGACGGCGTCGAAGGAGGAGAGCTCAGCAGCAGGACGCAGGGAGAACTCGACAGTGTAGGTGTAGTCCTCGTGATCCTTGGCGAGGTCGAGCTCCTTGTAGTCACCGTTCTTGGTGGGGACGATGTCCAGCTCGTTGAGGACGGCGGGCTCGTTGGCGGCGATCAGGTCGTTGGTGGCCTGAGCGAGGGTAGCCTCGGCACCAAGAGCGGAGTCGATGACCGGACGGGGGGCCTTGCCGGCACGGAAGCCCGGGAAGCGGTACTTCTTGGCGGTGTCCTTGTAAGCCTTCTTGATCGCGGCGTCGACGTCGGCGGCCGGGATGGTGACCGTAGCGGTGAGCTTGGCGTCCTTGACGTCAGAAGCGGTGATGTTCAACACGTTCCTCCTCATACTGCCCAGCTTATCTGAGGTGCTGGTACCTTTATGCAACAAAGAGTCGCGACGGCCGAAGCCGACGCAGATGCGTTGGTGCGGGCGAAAGGACTCGAACCTTCACGGGAATCCCACCAGAACCTAAATCTGGCGCGTCTACCAATTCCGCCACGCCCGCATGAGCGCACAGACTAGGAATGATAGCAGATACGAACGGCAAGCGCACGCACACCTTTTACAAGCTCACGACCTCACCACGAGTGCAAAAGGCGGGACGAGTTGCCCCGCCCCGCCAATTACGACTTGTTCGCCGACCCGCTACTCCCCCAGCAGGGCCTTCTCGGGCGTGATGGGCAGTGAGCGAACCTGATGGCCGGTGGCGTGCGCCACGGCCGAGGCTACTGCGGCGAGAGGCGTGTTGATGACGACCTCGCCGATCGACTTGGCGCCAAACGGGCCCGTCGGCTCGTAGCTCGGCTCAAAGGCCACGCGAATGCTGCCGATATCCAGGCGCGTGGGCAGCTTGTAGCTCATAAAGTTGCCGGTGCGCAGGCGGCCGCGGTCATCGTGCTCGACAATCTCGTAGAGCGCGTGGCCGATACCCTGGGCAATGCCGCCCTCGGCCTGGACGCGCGCGAGCGCCTCGTTGATAACGGTGCCGCAGTCCACAGCCGCCACGTAGTCCACCACGGTCACCTTGCCGGTGGCCTTGTCGACCTCGACCTCGGCAATGCCGGCCATAAACGGCGGGGGCGAAACGGGCAAGCAGGCAGAGGCATGCGAGGTGAGCGCGTCGCCGCCCGCGATGTTCTTTACGCACAGGTTGGCAAAGTCGCGCAGCGTGAGGTAGCGGTTCTGCTCGCGCGCGGCACGTTCGTCGGACAGGCGCACGTACTGGCCATCGAAGACCACGTCGGCGGCGTCCACGTCCCACATCTGGGCGGCCTTGGCGCAGATCTTCTCGCGCAGCTCGGTCGCGGCGTTCTTGGCTGCCAGGCCCGTCACGTACGTGCCCGAGCTCGCGTACGAGCCGGCGTCGAACGGCGACACGTCGGTGTCCACGCCGCGCACCACGATCAGCGAACTCTCCACGCCCAGCTCCTCGGCGGCAATCTGCGCCAGGATCGTGTCGACGCCCATGCCGTTATCGGTGGCGCCGGTGCCGATGGTAATGAAGCCATCTTCCTCCAGGCGCATGTCGATGCCGGCGATATCCACGTTGGAAATGCCCGAGCCCTGCATGGTGAGCGCGCAGCCCAGGGCGCGCACGCGGTCGCCCAGGTCGACGGCCAGCGGCTTGTCGCGCCAACCGATCATGTCCATCGCGCGCAGCAGGCAGCGGTCGAGTGCGCAGGCGTTGAGCTTCTCGTTGTAGTACTGCGACATGATCTCGCCCTCGCGCACGATGTTCTTAAGGCGCAAGTCGGCGGGATCCATGTGCAGCATGTCGGCGAGCTCGTTGACGGCGCTCTCCACGGCAAACTGGCCCTGGGTAGCACCGTAGCCGCGATACGCGCCGCCGCGGTTGGTATTGGTATAGACGGCGTCCCATCTAAAGCGGCTCGCCTTCACATGGTTGTAGATGGGCAGGCTCTTGTGGCCCGAGAGGCCGATCGTCGTGGTGGCATGCTCGCCATAGGCGCCGGCGTTGGACAGCGTATGTAGGTCGATGGCCGTGATGGTGCCGTCGTTCATGGCGCCCAACTTGACGGTCATCTGCATCTGATGTCGCGAGTTGCCCGCGGTGATGGTCTCCTCGCGGGTGTAGCAGCAGTAGCTCGGACGACCAGTCTGCTGGGTCACGAACGCCACGAAGATCTCGCAGCAGCCCGTCTGCTTGGAGCCAAAGCCGCCGCCGATGCGCGGCTTAATGACCTGCACCTGCGACTGCGGGATATCGAGCGACTGCGCGACCATGCGGCGCACGTGGAAGGGCACCTGCGTGGAGGTGGTCACCGAGATACGCCCAAACGCGTCGGTCGTCGCGAAGGCGCGGAAGGTTTCCATGGGCGCGGTCTGCGTGGCCTGGCTGGTGTAGGTGCGCTCAAAGACGATGTCACTCTGGGCAAAGGCCTCGTCCAGGTCGCCATAATCGCTGGTACCGCTGCACACCAGGTTGCGGGGCACGTCGCCGCCCTGCGGGAACATAAAGGTCACGTCGCCCTCGGGGTGGACCACGATGTCGTTATCGAGTGCCTTGGTAAAGTCGAGCAGCGGCTCGAGCACCTCGTAGTCGACCTTGATGAGCTTGAGTGCCTTGTCGGCGGCCTCCTCGGTTTCGGCGGCAACGATCGCCACCTCCTCGTTTTGGTAGCGCACGAGGTTCTCGAGGATCAGACGGTCGTAGGGACTCGGCTGCGGATAGCTCTGACCGGCGATGGTAAAGCGGCGCTTGGGCACGTCCTCGTAAGTGTAAACGCCCACGACGCCGGGCACCTTCAGGGCGCGCGACGTATCGATGGAGCGGATCTTGGCGCGGGCATAGGGGCTGCGCTTGAGTTTGACGATCAGGGCGCCGGCGGGCACCATATCGCCCGTGTAGACGGGACGGCCCTCGAGCAGCGCCTTCGAGTCCTTCTTGGGCTGCTTATGGGTGATCTGCTTGTACGAGACACCGTCGCAGCTGGTGTCGTTGACCGGCAGCTCGGGCATCTCAAAGCCCACCTGCACGCCGGACTCGTTGAGGAAGCGGACAATGGCGCGCAGCTGGCTCTCGTAGCCACTGCAACGGCAGAGGTTGCCGGCGAGCTGGCGCGACAGCTCCTCGCGCGTGGCGACGAGGCTCGGGTCCTCCTTGGCGGCGCGGGCAAGCGCCAGCACGTTCATGATAAGGCCGGGGGCGCAAAAACCGCACTGCTCGGCGCCTTCGGCAGCCATCGCGCGGGCAAGCGCCTCGGACTCAGCCTTGAGACCCTCGAGCGTGGTGATGGTATGGCCCTCGACGCGCGCGGCGGGAACCGAGCAGCTCAGCACCGGGTCGCCGTCGAGCCACACCGTGCACAGGCCGCAGTTGGTGGTCTCGCAGGCGCAGCGCACCGACGCGCAACCCTGCTCACGCAAAAGCGAAAAGAGCATGGTATCGGGGGCAATCTGAACCTTGACCTTGCGGCCGTTGAGCGTAAAGGAAAGATCGATGAGTTTGGCAGCCATTAGCGCACCTCGCTAGAATCGACGCCGGGCACGCGGCGGCAGGAATACTCGTCCGTGGCAAACTTAGGGACCTGCACGGTCTCGAGCTCGCGGGCAAGCGCGGCAGAAAGCTCGATGCCGGCGGCACGGCGCACGGCCTGGATGGCGAGCGGGGCCGAGATGCGGCGGCGGTAGTCGGCCGAGCCCCACAGGTTGGTGCCGTAGCTCAGGGCACGCACGGATACGGCCAGTGTGCGTAGCTCGTCCTCGGAAGGCTGCTCGCTCACCAGGCCACATGCCTCGCCCTGCAGCAAGGTCGCGCGCAGCGGGCGGGCGCCCACGGTGACGTGCCAGGAGCCGTTCCACCAGGCGGCGGTGACGTTGAGCGAGGGGAAGTCGGTCGCGGCCTTGCGCACGGCCTCATAGCTTGCGCGGTAATCGTGCTTAACGACCACCACGTGCTCGATCACGTCGCGCACGTAGCCCATGCCCACGAACTCCGCGAGCGGCACGCGGCCGGCGCCCGTCAGCTCAACGTACGAATCGAGCGCCAAAAAGGCCGAGAGCACGTCCGAAAAACCAAAGCGGCCGTAGATGCTGCCGCCCACCGTGGCGGTATTGCGCAGCTGCACGCCCACGATATCGTGGACGGCGAACTCAAAGACATTGTTGACAAGCGCGTTGAGCCCGGCATGGCGCTCGAGCTGGCGCAGGGTGCACATGGCACCGATGCGAAACTCAGTCTCGGTCTCCTCGATCTGATCGAGTCCGCAGGCCGAAAGGTCAATCGCCGTCGCCACGCGACGCGAACCCAGGCGCATCCAGATGCCGCCGCCCACAATCTTGTTGTTGCGGTTCTTCTGTAAGAGCTCATAGGCTTCGGCCGCGTTTCCAACACGGACGTAGGTACCGAACTTGAGCACGTTCTCCCCCATCTCTTCACTTGTCCAGTACTTTTAAGTGTACCAAACGAGGGGCCGCACACCGTTTTAGGACAAAATCCACCCACCCATCCATAACTTGCGGTGATATACGGACTGATTAGCCGTTCTGGAACGCAAAACAGTCCGTATATCACCGCAAGTTATGAGGTGTCCTCCGGGATAGAAAAGGCTCCCAGCCAGATAGCTGGGAGCCTCATCACATGCTATGTCGAGCGAAGATTTAGCAGACGCCCTGGGCGAGCATAGCGTCGGCGACCTTCAGGAAGCCGGCGATGTTTGCGCCCATGACGAAATTGCCCTCCTGGCCGTACTCCTTGGCGGTGTCGTCCACGTTGTGGAACATGCCGCGCATGAGCTGCTCGAGCTTGCCGTCGACCTCCTCGAAGGTCCAGGACAGGTGCTCGGCGTTCTGGCTCATCTCCAAGCCGGACACGAGCACGCCACCGGCGTTGGCAGCCTTACCAGGCATAAAGGCGACGCCGTTCTCCTGGAAGTAGGTCGTGGCCTCGATGGTCGTGGGCATGTTCGCGCCCTCGCCGACCACCTTGCAGCCGTTGGCGACGAGCGCCTGGGCATCCTCGAGCAGCAGCGTGTTCTCGCGAGCGCAGGGCAGCGCGATGTCGCAGGGCAGCTGCCACACGCCGCGGCCGTCGCCCTCGTGCCACACGGCGTTGGGCTTCTCGTCAACGTACATAGCGAGCGTAACGCCCTTGTCGTGGCCAGAGCGCTTCTTATTGTAGATGTGCTCGAGCACGGTGTAGCCGATGCCGTCGGGATCCTCGACCCAGCCGTGGGTATCGGAGCAGGCGAGCACCTTGCCGCCGAGCTGAGTGACCTTCTGGACCGCGTAGATAGCGACGTTGCCGGAGCCGTGAACGACGATGTTCTTGCCCTCGAAGGAGTCGCCGCGGCTCTTAAGGTACTCGTCCACAAAGTAGGCCAGACCGTAACCGGTGGCCTCTGTACGGGCGAGCGAGCCGCCAAAGGAGAGGCCCTTGCCGGTAAGAACGCCGGTCCACTCGTTGGTCAGGCGCTTGTACTGACCGAACAGGTAGGCAACCTCGCGGCCGCCAACGCCCAGGTCGCCGGCGGGAACGTCGGTGTTGGGGCCAATGTGGCGATAGAGCTCGGTCATGAAGGACTGGCAGAAGTGCATGATCTCGTTGTTGGACTTGCCCTTGGGGTCAAAGTCGGAGCCGCCCTTGCCGCCGCCCATGGGAAGGGTGGTCAGGCTGTTCTTGAGAATCTGCTCCAGGCCCAGGAACTTGAGCATGCCCAGGGTGACCGTCGGGTTAAAGCGCAGGCCGCCCTTGTAGGGTCCAATGGCAGAGTTGAACTCGACGCGGTAGCCGCGGTTGACCTGGACCTTGCCCTGGTCGTCGACCCAGGGGACACGGAACATAACGATGCGCTCGGGCTCGACGAGGCGCTCCAACAGGGCAGCCTCCTCGTACTCGGGGTGGGCGTCGAGCGCCGGCTGGATGGTGCCGAGGATCTCGGTCGCGGCCTGGATGAACTCAGGCTGCTCGGGATAGCGGGCCTTGAGCTCGTCGAGAACTTTCTGCGTGTAGCTCATGCTTCCTCCAATTGATGGAAAAGAAAGGTGTCGTTCGAGGCGCCCCATGCGCCGCGAGCTTTATCGTGTATGGATAATATCGCACTGTTGCAGCAAAGTTACGCATAAGCCGACGAGCAGATGTTTCGTTTTGATTACGATGCAGGTAGATGCGTTTTTGAGCACTCGACGTACAAATCGCGTGTTTCGAAGCTGTTTCGTCCACATGTTCCCAACCACCACATTGGGGACAGGCACCCTTGTGTTGGTGTTGGTGGTTAGAGAACGAGCTGATGGTAGTCGGCGGGGGTTATGCGGCCTTCGGTGGCAGTGCGGAAGGCGGAGAGTGCATCGCCCGAGAACGGCATGGCCCAACACAGGCCGCAACCTGCGGTAATGGAGCCGGGCAAAGGCATAATGCGCCCGGGCACGCCGGCATCCAGGCACAGCTGCTCGCATTCCATCACATCGAAGGTGCTGTCAAACGACACGATAATTTTGCGTTCGTGGTCGAGAGCATCACCGGACGGGCCTTCGCGGTGTGCATCACGATACGCCGCGGCGGCCGCTTCCTCTTCCGCAGTATGTCCACAGCTACCACAACCGCAGGTACAGGGTTCGGATCCGTCGCAAGTGCAAGGCTCTCCCGTGTCGGGACAAATATCGTGAGACATGGCAACTCCAATCGTCTAGGCGAGTAACTCGGCCGACGCAAACTCCTCGGGCGTATTGACGTTTTCGAAGCAGAGCGTCGAGCCCGCGGCCTTAACGATCTGCGGTTCATCCATATAACCAGCCTGAACGCGATTGATCAGGCAGCGAATGCGCTGGCGGTCGCAGGCGAGCAGCTCATGGGCGGCCGGCGCACACGCGTCACGGCGCCAGACGGCGCAAAGCGGCTCAATCCCCCGCTCCTCGCATGGCACGCACACGTCGAGCGCCTCGGCCTCAACACGATCGGCGAGCGCGCCGATGAGTTCCGGCGAGACAAACGGCATATCGCAGGCGACGATCGCCACGAACGGCAATCGCGCCGCGGCCAACGAGCTCGCGATGCCGCGCATGGCACCCGCCGGCCCCTCAAGGTCCGACACTATTCGCGGCACCAGACCGCCAAACGTGCGCTCCTCAAGATAGGCAAGCTCGCTGGGGCGCGAAGTCGTCACGACCAACTCGCCGGCAACTGTCGCCAGCCGACCCAGCACGCGCTCGATGAGCGGTTCGCCGCAAAACGTCATGCGCGCCTTATCGCGGCCCATGCGTGAGGACAGCCCGCCCGCTTGGACGACGCAAGAAAGATCGACCCGTCTTACGGTAGTCATACGGCAAAACACCTCCATCGGCATGCTCGAAACCCGACACACGAAGCCAGATACCGTCGCCGATAAAGCGGGCGGCACGGCAAACCCGTGCAAAAACAAAACAGCGCCTTTGCGGCACGCAGCAAGACCGCGAGCACAAAAGCGCTGGTAGCGTGTGGCGGGAACGTATGTGAATCGAACACATCCAAGACGTTTTGCACGCCTCGCAACGGTTTTGAGGACCGCGGAGCCCACCGGAGCCCATCCGTTCCCAAGTGCGCCGGTATTTTACCAAACCGAAACGGCTCCATCCCAAAAAGACGAGCAAGAAGTTGCGGTGGAATAGTTCCTGTTTTTGCTGCCAAAGCCCCCAACTAGGAACTATTTCACCGCAACAGAGGAGACGGGGGCAGGTGACCGGCCTAGC
The DNA here is from genome assembly GCA_019414325.1 of Collinsella sp. Lineage (GTDB taxonomy): Bacteria > Actinomycetota > Coriobacteriia > Coriobacteriales > Coriobacteriaceae > Collinsella. The sequence goes on from DXMG01000007.1 coordinate 34,681, forward strand.
GCAGGGAGCGCAGGCCGCCGGCATCCTTGTCAAGGACTGTGAAGCGTACGGCATCTAGATGCTCAAGGATGCTGATGGCGCGCTTGCGCGACACGCCCAGGGACTCGCGTAGCACACTCGTGGTGGCAGCGCCGCCGGCGTCGGTGATGGCAGCAGCGACAAGCTCGCGCGCATGGGCCTCGGCGGTAGCGGACAGGGCAACGTCACGTTCGACCTTCACGATGGAACGGTTGAGCGAAAGCTCGCGCAGCGCACGCGTCATGGTGTCGCGATCGAGCTGGAGTTGCTCGCCCACCTCGGGCAACGTCGGCGCATCGAGGCCGGCTTCGTCCAGCAAGGCAACGATGCGTTCGCTGGCCTCGCGCACCACGCGTGCCGCCGCGGCGGCCGAATGCGGATCGAACACCTCGGCGCCCTCGGAGGCGCACACGCCGCGAGAGCAGCCCTCGGAAATCAGGGCTGCGGCAACTGTATCGTCAGCGGTAGGCCAAGCAGCATGGGCGACGGCGCCGGGCGTAAAGCCCGTCTCCTTGGGGGCAGCCGCGTGCATGGCAGACAGGGTCGCCGCCAGGGCATCCATCGCAGCGTCAAGCACCACGGCGTCCGCCAAGAGGTCCGTTTCACCCGCGGCAAGTTTGCGAACGGAGCCCCGCGTCACCAACCCGCGCAGCGCGGCATCGACCTGGCCGACACCAAGATCCAAAGCCTCGGCAACATCAATCACCGTAACCGGCAGCGCCTGCAGCGCAAGCCAAGCGCCCACACCGCCCGCGATATCGCCGGACTCGAGCGCCACATACCTGTCTCTT
>DXMG01000007.1:35499-57007 GCA_019414325.1 Collinsella sp.
CCCCCCCGCCGAAAGCTCGCGCGAGCGACGGCAGCGCGAAAGCAGCACGCGCCCGCCGCCGATGAGCATGACCGGCGAATAGGACAGCACCACGGCATGGTCGCCGGCACGCAGCGGCAGCGGTTCCTCCAAGCGCACCTGCACGGTACGGGTCTCGCCCACCGCCATGGGGGCCTCGCCCTCCATGAACATGATGCGGCCGACGACCTCGGCCGTACCGGCCATCACGTGCACGCGCGCACCCGACTCGAGCACACGCGGCTTGGCTCCCTCGCGACCCAAAAACGTAAACGCCATCATAAAGCGCAGCGTCTGGCCAAAGTGACCCTCCACGCCGAGCATCTCACCGCGATCGAGCGCAGCGACGCCATCGCCCACCAGGTTGAGCGCCACGCGCTGACCGGGCAGCGCCCGCTGCGTGTCGCCATGCACTTGGATCCCGCGTACGCGGCAGGCCGTGCGCGACGGCAGCGCGACGAGCTCATCGCCCACCGCAACCGGCGCATCGTGCAGCGTTCCCGTCACGACGGTGCCGGCGCCCTTGATCGTAAAGCAGCGGTCAATCGGCAAGCGCGGCGCGGCATCGGTGCGCTCGGCACGGTCGCGGCAGGTATCCCAGCAGGCATCCACGCACTCATCGAGCGCTGCCAGCAGCGCATCAATCCCCTCGCCCGTCTTAGACGACACAGGCACGATCGGCGCGCCCGCAAACACGGTACCCGACAAAAAGTCGTCGACATCGAGCTCGGCAAGCTCGGTCATCTCGGCATCAGCCAAATCGCACATCGTCAGCGCGACCACCATATGCGTAACGCCCAGCAGTTCCAGCACATGCACGTGCTCGCGGGTCTGCGGCATCACGCCCTCGACGGCAGAGACCACCAACACGGCAACATCAATGCCCGTGGCACCCTGCACCATGGCGCGCAGGTAATGGGCATGCCCGGGCACGTCGACCAGGCCAACGATCTTGCCGCTCGGCAGCGCCAGCTCGCCAAAGCCCAGCTCCACGGTCATACCGCGACGGCGCTCAACCTCCAGACGGTCGGGATTCTTGCCGGTCAGCGCCTCGATCAGTGCGGACTTACCGTGGTCGACGTGGCCCGCCGTGCCAACGATAACGGGACACTCCACCAACGCCTGAACCTCACTCATCGAGCAATCGCCTTCTTAACGCACGCGACGAGCGTCGTTGCCGCCGTCTCGATATCGCGGTCACCCACGAGCGTGCGCACGTCAAACAAAATGCGATCGTGCGAGGTTCGTGTGACGACCGGCGTGTCGAAGTCCTGGACAAGCGAGCGCTTAAGCGCGTCGACCGTCAGGCGCTCGTCAACAAGGCGCACGGCAACGCACATCGTGGGTAGCTCCATGGTAGGCAGCGAACCGCCACCGGGTGTCGAGGACTCCTCGACAATCTCCAACTCAACGGCGCACGGGCAACCGGCCTTATCGAGCCCGGCGACCATACAATCGCGCAGCTTACGGGCACGACGCTCCAGATGAGCCTGCGGAAGCGTGAGCATGCTGAGCACCGGCACCTCGCGATGGGCAACATCGGCACCGTCCATGTAGATGCGAAGCGTGGCCTCAAGCGCCGTGAGCGCCAACTTGCCCGGACGCAGAGCACGCATAAGCGGATGCGACCCGCAGGCCTGGACCAGATCGCGACGACCCATGATAATGCCCGCCTGTGCGGCACCGAGCAGCTTATCGCCCGAACACGACACGATATCAAGCCCCGCCGCGACCGAGGTCGGCGTGGTCTCCTCGCCGCCGCGAACCAGGATATCGTCGGGCAGCAGCGCGCCAGACCCCTGGTCCTCGTAGAACAGCAGACCATGCTTGTGGGCCAGGGCGGCAAGCTCCCGAGAGCTCACTTCCTCGTGAAAACCCTCGATGCGATAGTTGGAAGGATGGACCTTGAGGATCATGGCCGTTTCGGGCGTGATGGCGCGCTCGTAGTCGCTCAAATGCGTGCGGTTGGTGGCCCCGACCTCAACGAGCTTGGCACCCGAGGCCTCCATAACATCGGGGATACGGAAGCTGCCGCCGATCTCGACAAGCTCGCCGCGGCTGACGATAACCTCCTTGCCCGCAGCGTGAGTCGCCAGTACCAGCAGCACCGCGGCGGCATTGTTGTTGACCACGAGCGCGTCCTCGGCACCGGTGAGAGAGCGAATCAGCTGGGCAGCGTGCTCCTTGCGCGACCCACGCGAGCAGGTGTCCACGCTGTACTCGAGCGTGCTGTACCCGCGCGCGACCTCGGCCACGGCCTTGGCGGCCGACTCCGCGAGCGGGGCGCGACCCAAGTTGGTATGGATGACCACGCCCGTAGCGTTGACGGCGGGACGCAGGCTCGGCAGCGCGGAGCGGTGAGCACGCCACTCGATGGCCGAAGCCAGGTCGCGCTTAGAGCGCGGGGCGGCACCGGCGCGAATGGCGGCGCGCTCCTCGTCGAGCTCGGCCGTGACGGCGGCATGCACCACCGCGTCGCAGGTCTCCCCCGCCGCCTTCACCACCGGCCACTCGGCAAGCAGCTCGTTGACGGAAGGAATAGCGCGCAGGCGGGCGCGTACCTCATCGGACATGTTCTGGCTATCGCTCATGTGCAGCCTTTCAAAAGAAACGTGGATCAGTCGAATACATCAGCTGAGTCAATTACTCGTCATTATCCTCGCGCGCGACAATCTTTTCCACGCGAACGGCGTTTTCCTGGGTGAGCGCGGCGCCCGTCAACGGGTCCCAGCGCAGCGGCGTGTGGTCGAGCGGGCCAACGCCCAAGGCCTGCCGGCCACCAACCTCAGCACCGAATGCGCGTCCGCCGGGAGCGGCCGAGGTGAAGATGCACGCCGGATGCAGATAGGGCGTCGTCTCCACGCGCACGCGGTCGCGGCCCATGTCGCTCACAAGCTCGACGATCTCCCCGTCGGCGATGCCCATGCGCGCAGCAGCATCGGCATTCATCTGCACGGCATCCAGGTCCGATCCAGCCTCGGCGGCACCCTGGGCCGCAAGCCTGCGCGAGGTGTGCGACTCAAAGGGACGGTTACCGCTAATGAGGCGAAACATCCCCGGGCCAGGCTCCACCATGGGAGCGATCCAGTTGGGTACACGACCCATGCCGGCTCGTTCCCATACGTCGCTTGCCAGCGCAATCTTGCCGCCGGCAAGCGGAATCACCGGCTCACCCGTGCGCGTCGGCAGCGTTATGCCCGTATCGGCCCAGCCGCACTCCATGAGCTCGTCCAGATTGATCCCAAAAGGCGCCACCTGGGCAGCCGCCAGATCGTCAGACGTAAACTGGAAGTACTCGCCCACGCCACACGCCTGCGCCAGACCGGCAAAAATCTCCCGACCGGGACGTGTGTCGTCATGCTGCACAGGCAGCACGGCGTTGCGGTAGAACACGCGCGAATCGTTGGCGCCCACGACCGTCCCCACGCCGCGGTCGGCCTCCAGATACGTCACGTCGGGCAGCACGAAGTCGGAAGCGCGCGCCGTCTCGGACCAGCGAATATCAATCGTCACGAGCAAGTCGAGCTGCTGCAAGATGCCCAACCAAGCCTGCGCATTGCCATAGCCCGCACCGGGGTTACTGGCATAGACGATGAGCCCACGCAAATCGCCGGCAAGAATCGACTGGCCGATGGTCGTGCACAGACCGCGCTCGGGGTCGACGAGCGGATAGCGTTCGGACCCCAACTTGGGCTCACGTGGCATCGACGGCGTCGCGAAACGCGCAGGGTCCAAATCGCCCAACGCAAGCGGTGTGGGCGGGTTGAGGGCACCGCCCGCATGTCCGATGCAGCCCAGCAGCACATCGACCAAACAGATAGCGCGCGCGGTCTGGGTGCTATTGGCATACGCGATGCCGATGCCACCATGAAAGCCTGCATCCACCACAGCGGCAGGCGCGGCGGCAGCTAGCTCGCGCGCCGTGGCGACAATCTCTGCGGCCGGCACGTCGCACATCGACTCGGCCCACTCGGGCGTCCAAGCACTGGCCGCCTGCGCCAGCTCGTCAAAGCCTGTGGCGTAGCGGTCCACGAACTCGTGATCGTACAGGTCCTCGGCTACCAGCACATGTGCGATACCCAGCAGCAACGCCAGATCGCATCCAGGACGTACGCGCAGCCAGCGGTCGGCAAGCGCGGCCGAGCCGCTGCGCCGGGGATCAACCACGACGATCTTCGCCCCGCGCCGGCGCGCATCGTTGAGCGCGTCAACGGCCCCCATCGTCGACGAATCGACAATGGAACGCCCCAGGTACATGATGCAGTCGGTATGCGCAAGGTCGGAGGCGGGGCTATAGCCCAGGCTGTGCTCCCAACCGGTAAGTCGGCTTACCTCGCAGGCACCGTCGGCACCGTATACGTTGGGCGAACCCAGCGCATGCATAAAACGATAGGCCCAGTAGCGGTCGAACGAGGGAACGCCGAGCGTCATACCCAGTGCACGAGGCCCGCACTCGTCAACAATCCCCAAAAGACGCTCGGCAATCTGAGCAAACACCTCGTCCCAGGTAATCGCATCAAACCCCGAGCCATCCCGGCGGCGTCGCATGGGGTGCACAATGCGGTCGCGCTCGTCAAACGGCATTGCCAGGCGATGCCGTCCGCGGGCGCACAGGGCACGCGCCGCGCACGGATGCCCCGGCACCGGCAACTCGGCCACCACGCGACCGTCCTCAACGCGTGCCGCAAAGGCGCAATCGGCATAGCATCCCCCGCATGTGGTCACCACGGTGCGACCGTCACGCTTCACAGCAGATGCCATCTCGATTACCCCTTTCACAAGCCAAACACAGCAGGCCAAAAGCCCGGCAACGAGCCCCAGGCCAAAAAAGCCTCCCGCACGGCAACGCCCCGCGGGAGGCCCAACGTCAAACAGGCGGTACCTTACGCCTCGGACTTCCTGGCGTAGATAAACCAGTAGCCGAGCGCGACCAGAACCGCGCCGCCCACGATGTTGCCCAGCGTGGCGGCGGACAGGTTAAACGCAATGCCCGCGGCGTTGAGTGCATCGGCGCCGGCGACGTCGGCACCGTAGCCGCACGCATGCATCACGGCGCCCATGGGCAAAAAGTACATGTTGGCGACGCAGTGCTCAAAACCGCAGGCCACAAAGGCGGCGATGGGCAGCAGAATGCCCATAACCTTATCGACTACGGTCTTGCCCGCAGTGCCAATCCACACGGCCAGGCACACAAAGATGTTGCACAGGATACCGCGGAAGAAGATCGTCACCCAGTCGACCGTCACCTTGCCGGCGGCGACGCTCACCATGGAGTTGGCGACCGCCTCGCCGTTGAGCTTATAGATGCCGGCCATGTACACCAAAAAGACGATGAACAGAGCACCGACAAAATTGCCGACCCACACAACGACCCAGGCCTTAAGCATCTGAACCAGCGTGATCTTTTTGCTCTTGAGCGCGCAGACCATAAGCGAATTGCCGGTAAACAGCTCGGCGCCGCACACCAGCACCAGCACCAGGCCCAGGCAAAAGCACAGGCCGCCCACGACGCGCTGGGCACCCCAGCCCAGCGTGCTGTCGCTCAAAAACACCGTAAAGAACAGGCCGCCGAAGGCGATAAACGCGCCGGCGAACATTGCCAACAGAAAGGCCTTAGCGACCGGCAGGTTAGCCTTGGTCACGCCGGCGGTCTCGGTCTTGGCCTCGATCGCGGCGGGCGCCAGGCAATCGGGAGCGGGATACTCCACCTTGGAATCTGCCATGTCAATCACTTCTTTCCTATTCAGCAGAGACAAGCGCTGCTATTGCTCCTGTCCCAAGCGGACAAAGTGGGAAAAGTCGTTGGCAGCCACGGCGTCGTACACGGCGTCGACGGCGTCAAAGACTTCCGGGGACATGGGGTTGTAGAACTCCGTGTCGCCCGGCTGAATCCCAACGAAGACGATATCATCACACGATTGTTCGATTTCCTCGATCAGAATCGACAAAGGAAGCGAATGCGTGGTGAACATCGACTTGCGGGCCACATCGCGCTTGTCGAGCAAGCGGATGGACCCGACGGGCAGCGCCATGTCGGCGGCATCGACCAAAACCAAACGCGGCGGACGCTCGCGCTTGACCTCGATAATGTCGTCCTCGGGCGTTTGGCCGCCGTCGATGGTGTACCAACCGGCGATGGGTGCGTCCTCCATCTTTTTGGAGAGCACGGGGCCGGCGGCATCGTCGGCACGCAGCACGCTTCCCGCCGTGAGCACGATACCCGCAAACGGGGCGCCGTTCACACGACCATCCACAACGCGACCCATTATTGCAACCTTCCCGTCAGATACACGCCCGACACATCGCGCACGCGCTCAACCAGATCGCGAAACTTCATTAAGAACGCGACCTGCTGGGCATGCAGGCCAAAGTCGTCATCGAACACCGAGATTCCGGCCTTGGCCGACCCGCGAAAACCGCGCTCGTCGAGCAGCGTGTCGCAGGCCTCGAGCAGCGACGGCACCGCCGCCTTGTCGAGCTGGCACTCGCCAAAGGAACGGATGGCCTCGAATTTGGTCTTGGCCTCCCCCTCCGGCAGCGCGTCGACGAGCGAATAGAACACATCCACCGGCACCGACAGGCGCGGCTCAAAGCAGTCGAGCACGCCGGTGTGGTGGCCCACGGCGAGCGTGTAGTACAGTACGTCGCAGGCCTCCTGGGGAACGTCTTCCTCGGTCTCCACAAACTTACGCGTGAGCTCGTAAAAGACCACCTGGTCGGGCGCATGACCCAGGCAGGGGTCGGCGACGCCCTCGGCGGCCTCGTCGCTTGCGCGCGAGGCATCGCCAAAGGAGCCGCCGAGCATGCCGGGACCCGCAAAGTAACCAGAGCGGTCCGTGAGCTCCATCTAGCGACCTCCGGCCAGCACCAGATCCTGCAGCGCCGAGTAGACCTCGACGCGGCGCGGATCGTCCTGCTTGTCGATGAGCAGCGCCATGGCACCGCGGATATCGCCCTTGGGCGCGCCCTCGAGCGTATCCATAAACTCGTTGGCCAGGTCGCGGCCGTAACGGTAGCCGCTCATGGCGCGAGCCTCGCGCTCGATGGCAACGCGCAGCTTGTACGGCACGCCGGGGTGCAGAATATCGGCCTGCTCGCCAGCGGCCTCCACCGTGGTCTCGGCATGGAGCTTTTGGTCCAGCAGACCGAGCGCCATGGCAAAGCCGTAGACGGTCTGCGCGGGGCTGGGCGGGCAGCCGGGAATGTAGACGTCGACCGGCAGGATCTTATCCGTGCCGCCCCAGACGCAGTAGTTGTCGTAGAAGATGCCACCGGTGCAGCCGCACGCGCCATAGGACACCACGATCTTGGGATCGGGTGCGGCCTCAAAGGCGCGCAGGGCCGGCATACGCATGGCACGCGTCACGGCGCCGGTGTACAGCAGCACATCGGCGTGACGGGGCGAAGGCACGACCTTGATGCCAAAGCGCTCGACGTCAAAGACGGGCGTGATGGAACCGAAGATCTCGATCTCGCAGCCGTTGCAGCCGCCGCAGTCAACACGGTAGACGTACACCGAGCGCTTGATCTTCTTAAGAAGGGTCGCCTTGGCCTTCTCGATGCTCTCGTCGAGCTCGATCTTGGTCGGGCGGTACTGAAGCCGCTCGGGCAAAAGCGTGGGTTCGGCCATGGTTACTCCTCCTTCATTTCATAATCCATGATGATGCCCTCGACCGGCGCCGGACCGGCGGGAATCTCGGGCGCATCGGGGTTGAGCTCGCGGTCGATATACTCCGGGTTCACGCCGTGGCCGCCCAGATACTCCATGCCGGGGCCCTGGGGCTCGCCGGACGCAAGCGTCTCGTTGGCTGCCATGCCGGCAGCGTTGCCGGTCTTTACGGCCGAGGCGGCGCGCAGGGCGTCGAGCTCGCGCTTGCACTCCTGGCACATACCGACAGTACGGGCAGCCTGGATGGCCTCCATGCCGCCGGCCTTTTGCAGCAGGCGCTTGGCGTAGTCGATCTCCTTGTGCGGGGCAAACGGCTTGCCGCAACGCGAGCAGTGCTCGAGCGTGTAGACGCTCTTGCTGGTGAGGTCGTCCTTGCTCATGACGGCCAGTTCAAACTCCTCGGTGAGCTTGATGGCCTCCATGGGGCAGGCTTCCTCGCAACGGCCGCAAAAGATGCAGCGACCGTAGTCGATCGACCAGGTGATGGTATCGGCCGCAAGGTCGGTGTCCATGCGAATGGCATCGGCCGGGCACGCCACGCCGCAGGCTCCGCAGGCGATGCAGAGCTCGGCATTGTGCTCGGGCTTGCCGCGCATGTCCTTGTTGGTGGGAAACGGCGCAAACGGGTACTTGACCGTCGCGTCGCCGGCCTTGGCGTTAACCTTCCAAAGCTTCAGCATATTAGAGCGCCTCCTCATCGAGCGGGGCGGCCATGGTGCCCTCGCCCGCAAGCGGCGACTTGTCGCGCCAGACGTTCTCGAACTGCTCCTTGTCGAGCACGTGGTCGCGCTTGGCGGCGACATCGGTCACCGTCACGCGGTCGGTGCAGGAGTAGCACGGGTCGAGCGAGCCGACGATCAGCGCCGCGTCGCCCACGGTGTTGCCGCGGAACATGTAGCGCAGGACCGGCCAGTTGCTGTACGTGGCGGCCTTGGCGCGCCAGCGGTAGCACTTCTGGTTATTGCCGAGCATGGCCCAGTGCACGTCCTCGCCGCGCGGCGCCTCGGTGGCGCCGATGGCGTACTTGTGCGGGGTGTACTCCCAATCCGTGGTGAGGATGGGACCCGACGGGCAGTTCTCGAGCATGGTCTCGATCATGTCGATCGAATCGTAGACCTCCTGGATGCGGACGGCGGTGCGGCCGAAGGCATCGCAGGTGTCTGCCGTAGCAGCATGCATCTTCTGAACATCCGGATCGGCGTAGCCGTCGAAGGGATGGTCAAAGCGCACGTCGCGGGCATAGCCCGAGCCACGCATGAGCGGGCCGACCGGAGAGAAGTCGCGTGCGATCTTGCGGTCCAGAATGCCGATGCCACTCGTACGCTCAATAAAGTTGGGCGTGGAGAGCAAGACGTCGACGAGCTCCTGAACCTCGGAGCGCAGCTGGTGGATGGTCGTGAGCGTGGAAAGCTTCTGCTCGGCCAAAATGTCGCGACGCACGCCGCCGATCACGTTGAGGCCGTAGGTCTTGCGATGACCGGAGAGTTTCTCGGCCAGGTCCATGGACTTCTCGCGGACGCGGAAGAACTGCTGGAAGCCGGAGTCGAAGCCCGTGTAGTGCGATGCGAGGCCAATATTGAGCAGGTGCGAGTGCAGACGCTCGACCTCGAGCATGATGGCGCGGATGTACTGGGCGCGCGGCGGGACATGAATACCCTGGGCGCGCTCGACGGCCTCGGCATAGGCCACAGAGTGAGCGCAGCCGCAGATGCCGCAGATACGGTCGGCGAGGAACGTCACGGCGTCATAGTTCAAGCGCGTCTCGGCAACTTTCTCCATGCCGCGGTGCACGTAGAACAGACGGTAGTCGGCGTCGACGATCGTCTCGCCCTCGACGAACAGGCGGAAGTGGCCAGGCTCGTCGGAGGTAATGTGCAGCGGGCCCATGGGGACGAGCGTGGTCTCCTTGCCCTTGGTGTCGGCCAAGAACTCGTAGTTTTCCATGTCGCTCGCGGGAGCGGGACGGAAGCGGTAGTCCATGGAGTCCTTGCGCAGCGGGTACAGGCCGCTGGGCCAGTCATCGGGCAGTACCAGGCGGCGACGGTCGGGCAGACCCTCGGGGATCAGGCCGAACATGTCGCGCAGCTCGCGCTCGCCCCACACGCAGGCGGGGACGAACGGCGTCACGGACGGGAACGTCATCTTGGCGGGATCGACCTCGGTGCGCACGGTCACCCAGCCGGGGTCCTCCCCCTCCATGGAGATGACGTAATACACGGCGTAACGGCCGCACAGGCTGCGCTCATCGTTGCCGATGATCACGGGAATCCAGCCGTAGCGCTCGTAGTACAGGTAGTGGACGGCCTCGGGCAGCTTGTCCTGCTTGACGGTAATCGTCAGCTGGTCCTCACACTGCCACTCGACCTTTTCGATGCAGCCCGGAACGGCGCGGCGCAGGGCCTCGACATGGCTCTCGCAGCGACGGGCATACACCTTGTTCTCAGTTTCAATCATTCGTTACTCCACCTCGCTCTGAGCGGTCTCGGTACCGAACACAGCGCGGTACATCGGCGTCGCGTGAAGTTCCTCGGTGCTCTGCTCGAGCACGATGCCGGTCGCGGTCTCCACACCGTGCACGAGGGGCAGCGGGGTGGCGATGCCAAACCACAAGATCATGACAGCCAGGACGATTTCGGGGATAAGCATGAGCGCCGGGGCCTCATGCTTGCCCATGCCCTGGGGCGCATGGCCGAATACCGACTTGAGCGCGATACGGGTGAGCGCGGAGATGGCCACGGTAAGACCGAGGGCGACCACGACGACCAGCCACATGGGGCCGGCGGTAACACCGGCGACAAAAGTCAAGAACTCGGAGATAAACATGCCAAAGGGCGGGAAGGCGGCAAGGCCGAGCAGCGCCAGGATGGCGAGCGCGGCGGTTGCGGGTGCAACCTCGACGACGCCCTGGATCTTGGCCAGGCTACGCGTGCCAAAGGCGTGCTGGATGTTGCCGGACACGCAGAAGGCAAGCGTCTTGGTAAAGCCGTGGAACACGCAGTGCAGAAGGGCCGCGGCGACACCCAGCGGGCCACCGATACCCAGGCACAGGGCGATAACGCCCACGTTCTCCACAGACGAGTACGCAAAGCGGCGCTTGAGGTCGTCCTGGCGAAACATCGAGAGTGCCGCCACCAAAATGGACAGCGTGCCGACGATCAGCAGCAAAAGTTGCGGATACTCGGCGCCCACGGCCTGGATGGTAAAGCCGTAAAAGCGCATGATCACAAGCATGGCGCACTTAAGCAGCACGCCCGAGAGCAGGGCCGAGACAGGGCTCGGGGCCTGGGAGTGGGCATCGGGCAGCCAAGTGTGCATGGGGAACAGGCCGGCCTTGGTGCCAAAGCCAATCACGACAAACGCAAAGGCGAGGCGCATGAGCGTCGGGTCGAACTGGTCGGCATACGGCAGCACGCACGACAGGAATGCGGCCTCGTGGGCGTTGGGAATCACGTCGGCGGCGTTGGCGTAGATCAGCAGCGTACCGAACAGGCCAAAGGCCACGCCGGCGGTGCAGACCATCGCATACTTCCAAGAAGCCTCGAGGGCCGTCTTGTTCTTGTAGATACCCACGAGGAACACGGTGGAAAGCGTGGTTGCCTCCACGGCGGCCCACGTGAGGATCATGTTGTTGGACAGGCACGCGAGCAGCATGGTGAACACAAACAGGCTAAACAGCGCAAAATACTGCTTGGCGCGCTCGGCGGGCATGGAGCCCTCCTCGATATCGGCCTTTACATAGGGCAGCGAGAACAGCCCCGTAAGAAAACCGATAAAGCCGATGAGCAGCACAAAGATGGCGCCCAGCGAATCGAGGTGGAACCACGGGCCAAGAGCGCTCGCGGTTTCGCCGCTCGTAAGGACGTCACCGGCCGTCATAATCGACAGCACCAGTACGGCTGCGACGGAGACCAGGTTGAGACCGGCAAACACGTTATAGGACGTATTCTTGGGCAAAAACGCCATGACCAGCGAGAACACCAAGGGAGTCGCGAGCAGGGCGAGAATCAACGTTTCCATGGACTACCCCCTCAGCTCGGACAGGTCGCGCGCATCGAGCGAGTGGGAGTCGTCCCAAATGCGACGCACGACGATGGACATGATGATGACGGCAAAGATGGCGTCGGTGGCGATACCGATCTCGATGATCTCGGGGGCGGTGGGGGCCAAAAGCGCGAGCGTCACATGGCTGCCGTTTTCCATAAGGCAGTATCCAAAGATCTGCTTCATGATGTTGCGCTGCGAGATGATGCAGGTGAGGCCCACAAAGAAGTGAGCGAAGCTAATAGCGAGCGCAGGCGTTGCGACCTCGGCCGTGGGCAGGCTGATCTGCGTCACGACGGCAAAGCAAATCGCGACCTCCACGGCGATGATGCAAATGGCCCACGCAGGCTTAAGGCCGGCCTTGAGCGATGCGTCGCTCGGCTCGCCCATCTTCTTGTATGCGCGGTTGAGGATGTAAGGGACCAGGACGACCTTAGTGATAAAGGCAGATCCAGCCCACATAAGCAGCTCCTGCGCACCAGTGGTGACACCGAGCGTGGCGAGAAGCCCCACGAGCACCAGCGACTGCACCGCATACCAGCGGATAGCATGTTTGATGTTCTTGGAGACGACCACCATGGTGGACGTGACGATCAGAAGGCCGCCAAGGATGTTGACGATCGAATAACCCATGTCGTTCTACCTCCTAACCGATCCAGCTGGCCGAAAGCGGGCCGCTGACGATGACCATGATGATGAGCACGATGAACACGAACGCCATCGCGCGGGGAAGCGGGGCTCCCGCAGCGACCTCTTCGCTCGGCTCGCCGGGCAGGCAATAGCCCATCCACTTAAGGAACCAGGCAAAGGTGGCGACGGTCTCGGCAACCATGATGCACACGAGTACCAGAATCGCGACGTTGCCGGCACCCACAGAAAAGCCGCCGGCGATGATCTGGAACTTCGAGAAGAACGTGTTCATGGGCGGCACGCCGGCAATGGCGAGTGCCGCGACACCAAAGCCCACGCCCGAGATCGGGTACTTCTTTACGATGCCGCGAAGCTTGGGCAGCATACGCGTGCCGAGCGTAAAGGAGAACGAACCGGCGATCAGGAAGAACAGCGTCTTGGCGAAAGCGTGGTTAAAGATGTGGCACACAGCGCCATCAAAGGCCAGCTGGCTGCCAAAGACCGAAAGGCCCAGACCAAAGAACACATAGGAGAGCTGGGCAATCGTGGAGAAGGCCAGCAGGCGCTTCATGTCCTTTTGCGGCAGGTACATAAGGAAACCAAAGAGCATGGTGACCATGGCGTCGATAATGGCGACCCAGCCCACGATCTCGGGAATCTCGCCGGCAGAGACGAGTGCACGCGCGAACACGCACACGCCGACCTTAACCATCGAGGCGCCATGCAGGTAGGCCGAAACAGGCGTCGGCGCCTCCATGGCCGAAGGCAGCCACATGTACATGGGAACCTGTGCGGACTTGGCCCAGGCCGCAAACAGCACGAGCAAAAGGACGATAGCCTTGAGCTTGGCGTCGAGGCCGGCAATCGCGGTAATGGCGAAGGTGCCGGTGTGGGCAAACACGATGGCGGCGCCCAGATACAGGCCGAGCGCACCGATATGCGTGATGATCAGGGCCTTCATGCCGGCCTTCTTGGCCGTAGGCGACATGTAGTAGCTAATGAGGCCCCAAGAGCACGCACCCGTGATCTCAAAGAACACGAGCTGACCCAAAAGGGTCGAGCTGTACACGAGGCCGGCCATGGCGCCGATGAAGGTCGCGAGGTATGCGTAGAAGCGACGACGCGGTGCGTCGGGATGCTCACGGTTATTCTCGCTCATATAGGGAATCGAATAGATCACGACAAGCAGGCCGATACCCACAAAGGCGGGCGCGAGCAGCGTGCTCATGCGATCGAAGGTGAATCCCATGACAAGGGTCTGTCCAAACGAGATCAGGGGGACCTGCGTGTCGGGCATGCCGGCGCCGGCGAAATTCGCGGCGAGGGCGATGGTGCAGACCGTCGAGACGGCGGCACCCAAAACGCTGAACCACTTGGCGTACGGACGGGGGAACAGGGCGACGAGCACCGAGGCCACCATCGGGGCCGCGATAGCGACCAAGCCGAGAAGGGACAGACTGACTGCAAATGACATTGTTTCTCCCTTCTCCTACACGCCGACGACCACGAAGACAAACGCCAGAACGGCGATGCCCACGACGGCCCAGGTCTGATTGCCAAGCACCTTAAAACGCGAACGCGAGCAAGAGTTCTCGATCACGCCGCATACGACAAAGTCGATCAGGCACTTCACCAGGAAGATGACCGCGCCCAGAACGGCGGCGGCGCCCACGGTCGCGGGCTCGCCCCAGGGGACGAAGATCGCGCAGAACCAGGCGACGACCAGGACCTGCTTCATGGACATGGCAAGCTTGGCCATCGCAAGCGATGGGCCGGAAAGCTCGGCGAGCGGGCCTTCCTGAAGCTCCTGCTCGGCCTCGGCCTGATCAAACGGCAGCTTACCGAGCTCCATGTAGCAGGCAATCGCAAAGGCGATGCCGGCGAGGATCACGGCGACCGGCGCGTCGATGGCGCCCGTCATGATGTGCTGGCCCATGGTGGCGATGTCGGTGGAGCCGCACACCAGGGCGGCGGCAAACAGCGCCAGCAGCATGGACGGCTCGATGAGCACGCTCATGAGCAGCTCTCGAACGCCGCCGATACCGGCGTAGGCGTTGGACGAATCCACACCGCAGAGGGCGAAGAAGAAGCGGGCGAGCGCCAGGCTGTACATGATGGTGATGGCGTCACCAAAGACCGGGATGGGGCTTTGTGCCGTAAAGAGCGGCAAGCCCATCGCAAGCATAAAGGCGACGGCAAAGAACAGCGGCGGCATAATGCGCAGCGCAAAGCTCGCGTCCTCGCTCTGGGACTCGGGGCGCGCAAAGAGCTTGGCCAGGTCGCGGTAGTCCTGCATGATGCTGGGGCCGCGACGGTTGTGCATCTTGGCGCGGATCACGCGACCGAGACCGGAGAAGAACGGCGCGACGGCCATGACGACCACGCCCTGCAGAACGGCAAGTACGATGTTGTTCATGCTCTCCCCTCCTTAACCCATTTGCACGGCGAGCACGAGGAACACCACGAGTGCCGCGACGATGTAGCAGATATAGATGCTGTAGTTGCCGCCCTCGAGCTTAGT
Organism: Collinsella sp.; assembly: GCA_019414325.1. Classification (GTDB taxonomy): domain Bacteria; phylum Actinomycetota; class Coriobacteriia; order Coriobacteriales; family Coriobacteriaceae; genus Collinsella. The sequence goes on from DXMG01000007.1 coordinate 50,379, forward strand.
CGCGAGGTCGGCGAGCTTCTCGACACCCTTATGCGGGGCATCGACGAGAACCTTGTCGGGTACGGGCTCCACAGCCTCGGCCACACCGGTGAGCTTCTGGAAGAAGTGCGCGATGGACCAGCAGACGGCCGTGCAGCGGTCGCGCAGCGTGTAGAGCGGATGCATAAACCAGGACACCTCGGAGGCAAAGGTCGTGGCCACGACGGGCATATGCTCGTTGGGAGCATAGCCGCATGCCCACGGCTGGGACTTCTGCACCTTGCCGACGGTCTTGAGCTTGCGATAGCCGCAGGCAAGGCCGACGAGCACCACGAGCGCAATGGCGATCGCGGGCGTGGAGGTGGCAGCGCCGAAGTATTGGTTCATGAGCTCCATGCCCTCGGCGGCAAACACGCCGCCGTACGGATGCAGCACGGACGCGGCGACGTCGACCAGAACGGGCGCGATCACGGGAGCGCCGATGCCCAGCACGACGCAGATGGCCGCGAGCAGGCCCTGTGCAAACACCATGGGGGCGGGAACCTCCTTGGCATTGGCCGCGGCCTCGGAGCGGGGCGCGGAGGCAAAGGAGACGCCATAGGCCTTGACGAAGCACGTGACGGCCAGCGCGCCGGTAATGGCAAGCGCGACGGCAGCGAACACGGCCACGATCATGACGGCCTTGTCGCCCTGCATGGCGGCGTTGAACAGCGACTGATAGGTAAACCACTCGGACACAAAGCCGTTGAAGGGCGGGATGGCCGAGATGGCAAGCGCGCCAATAAGGAAGCAGATGGCCGTTGCCGGCATACGACGGAACAGGCCGCCCATCTTCTCCATATTGCGCGTACCCGTGGAGAACAGCAGCGCACCGGCGCCCAAGAACAGCTCGCCCTTAAACATAGCGTGGTTAAACGTGTGGTAGAGGGCGGCCATCAGAGCCAGGACGGCGATGCCGACCGAGTTGAGCGCCATGGCGGCCATGGAGGCGCCGACGCCGAGCAGAATGATGCCGATGTTCTCGACGGAGTGATAGGCCAGCAGGCGCTTGATGTCATGCTCCTGCAGGGCGAAGGCCACGCCGAGGACCGACGAGATCGCACCGAAGACCATGACCATAAGGCCCCACCAGACCTGAACGCCCGAAGCGGAGAGCAGGTCGAGACCAACCTTGAGGATGCCGAAGATACCGATCTTGATCATGCCGCCGGACATGAGGGCACTCACGTTGGACGGCGCCTCGGGATGTGCCTTGGGCAGCCAGCCGTGCAGCGGAATGATACCGGCCTTGGCGCCAAAGCCAAAGAAGGCGAGCACGAAGCACACGGATGCGACCGCGGGGCTAAACTGCGTGGCGCGGAAATCCGCAAAGGCAAACGAGCCACCGGCGAAGTTGGTCATGGTGAGGAAGCTCGCCATGATGAGCACAAAGCCCACGTGAGCGATCACAAAGTAGAGCCAACCACCGTGGATGGAGTTCTCGTTCTCCTCGATCACGACCAGGAAGTACGAGGTCAGCGACATGAGCTCAAAGGCGACCAGGAACCAAAACACGTTGTCGGCGGTGATGACGAGAATCATGGACGCCACAAAGGTGTTAAAGAAGAAGCCGGCGCGGCCCTTTTTGCCCGGGTACTCATCAAAGTAGTTGAGACCGTAGATCGAACCGGCAAACGCGAGCACCGAGATGAGCGCCACGAACAGGCCGGACAGCTGATTGAGCAGCAGCTGGAAATGGGCAAACGGGAAGAACACGATGGTGTCGACCGACGTGACATCGCCCAGCACGGCCTGGATACCGGCCACAAACGAAAGCACGGCCGCGACGGCGCCGATCAGGCAGCCGGCGGTCTTGGCGGCGTTGTCGGCCTTAATCAGCAGAACCGAGGCGAGCGCACCGATGCACGAGACGGCAAGCGATGCGATAAACAGCGTCATGCTATCCATTGTTTACGCTCCCTTCTGCTTTCTCGGATAGGCCCTGGGCCACAGCGGTAACGTCGACGGCCGGACCGTTTTCGATCGAGCGCAGGCGCTTGGCCTCGTCGAGCTCGCGATCGGCCGCGCCGCCCATGACGGTCAGCGCCTTGGTGGGGCACGCCGCCACACAATGCGGGCCGTCCGGATCGAAGCCGCACAGGTCGCACTTGACAGCACAGGTGTACTGGCCGGGAGCCCACGTAAGCAGGCTGCTCAGGGACTTAGGATACGAAGGCGTCGGGTCGCACATGCCTGCGACACCGGCGATAGACGTGCCATCGGGATGGATGGCTCCGAAGGGGCACGCGATGGCGCACAGCCTGCACCCGATGCACTCCTGCTCCTTAACGTGGATGCGATCGCCATCGTGCTCGATGGCATTCACCGGGCAAACCTCGGCGCAGGGGGCACCCTCGCAATGGTGGCAGGCAAGGGCGGCCGAAATACCGCCGGTCTTCACGAGCGCCAGGCGCGGCGTATCCTGAAGACCCTGCATCCGGTGGGCGTCGGCACAGGCGGACTGGCATGTTCCGCAGCCGATGCACCTCTCCGGGTTGATGTCGATGAAGCGGTTCATCCCCACTTCCTTTCAAAATAACGGGCCGGGCTCCCGAACGTACGGGACGCCCGGCCCAAAAAGCCAACGAGAACGGGACTACACGATTTGGTTCACGTGCGTCTCATCGTCGAACTTGGCGGCGCCGGGCTCAACGTCCTGGGGAGCGGCGGCGTCCACCAGAGCCTGCTTGAGCTCGGTGTACTGACGCTCGACCTCGCCCTCGGCCCAGACCTGGTCGGCGATAGCGTCGACCTGGCAGGCGGAGAACTTGTCCTCGGGCGTGTGCGAGACCGGGTCGACCTTGTGCATGGTCAGCTCGTTGCACTTGCCGATCCACCACTGGTAGGTCATATAGACCGTGCCCTTGTTGATACGGTCGCTCACGTCGGCGCGGCTGTATACCTGGCCGCGACGGCTGTGAATCGAGACGATGTCGCCGTTCTTGATGCCGCGCGCCTGGGCGTCCGCGGGATTCATGCGGACAAAGCCGGGCTCGTCGGCAAGCAACGCCAGCGTCTTGCAGTTGCCGGTCATCGAGCGGCAGCTGTAGTGGCCGACCTCGCGGACGGTGCACAGGATGAGCGGGTACTCATCGTCGGGAAGCTCGGAGGGCGCCTCCCAGTCGTGCGCCATCAGGTTGGCGCGGCCGTCCTTGGTGGTGAACTTGCCACCAGCGAACATGTCGGCCGTGCCGTGGTCGTTCACATCGGTGCTCTTGACGGGCCACTGGGCGTAGCCGCCCTCGGGAGCCATCTTCTCGTAGGTCGCGCCCACAAAGTTGGGGCACAGGCTAATGCACTCGTTCCAGATCTGCTCGGTGTTGTCGTAGTGCATGGGATAGCCCATGCGCGTGGACAGGTCCGCGAAGATCTCCCAGTCGTGGCGGCACTCGCCCTTGGGCGGAACGGCCGCATCAAAGTGCTGGAAGCTACGGTCGGATGCAGTAAAGACACCCTCGTGCTCGCCCCAAGAGGTAGCGGGCAGGATGACGTCGGCGAGCATGGTCGTCTGTGTCATAAAGATGTCCTGACAAATGAACAGATCCAGCTCGGAGAGCGTCTTGCGCATACCGGCCGAATCGGGCTCGGTCTGCACCGGGTCCTCGCCGTAGTTGTAGAAGCAGTGCACCTTGCCCTCGTCGACCAGGTGGCCCAGGTCGGTGAGCTTGTAGCCCTCCTCGAGCGGGAGCTTTTCCTCGGGCACGCCCCAAGCCTTGGCAAACTTGGCACGCACTGCCGGGTCGGTGACCTTCTGGTAGCCAGGGTACAGGTTGGGCAGCATGCCCATATCGCAGGAGCCCTGGACGTTGTTCTGGCCACGCACGGGCGCGAGGCCGGAATTGGGTTTGCCGATCTGGCCGGCAACGCAGGCGATGGAGGCGATGGTGTGCACCGTCTTCAGGTTCTGCTTCTGCTGGCATACGCCCATACCCCAGCCAATGATGGCGGAGGGCTTCGCCGTGGCGTACATCTCGGCAGCTTGGTGGATCAACGCGGGCTCGACACCCGTGATGTCCTGTACGGATTCGGGAGTGTAATTCTTGATGGTCTCCCACCATTCGTCAAAGCCGTTCGTGTGCTCGGCGACGAATTCCTTGTCATAGAGGCCATCGTTGACCAAGCAGTTGGCAAAGGCGTTGAGGAACGCAACGTTGCAACCGTTCTTGATCGGAAGGTAGAGATCGGCGATACGCGCGGTTTCGATATGGCGCGGGTCGGCGACGATGATCTTGCAACCCTTTTCTTTGGCTCGCACGATACGCCTTGCGACGATGGGGTGCGAATCGGCAGGGTTATAGCCGAAGAGGAAAATGCAGCCCGCATCCTCCATACCGGGGATGGAGCATGACATGCAACCTGAACCAACCGTGTCCATCAGACCGAGGACAGTAGGGCCGTGTCAAGTACGGGCGCAGTTGTCCACGCTGTGGGTGCCGATGCACGCACGCGTAAACTTCTGCATGACGTAGTTCGCCTCATTGCCGCCGCCTCGCGAAGAGCCGGTGGTCATGACAGCGTTAGGACCATATTCGTCAATTATGGCCTGCATCTTAGATGCGGTGAAATCCAGTGCCTCGTCCCAGCTTACGCGCTCAAGATCCGCGCCCTTAGTGCGGCGGATCATCGGGTGCAGCACGCGAGGAGTCAAGATCTTGGTGTCGTTGATGAAGTCGTAGCCGCTCATGCCCTTAAGGCACAGCTCGCTCTGGTTGGTGATGCCGTTGAGCGGTTCGGTACCCACGACCTGGCCGTTTTGGACCAAGAGGTTAAACTGGCAACCGGCGCCGCAATACGGGCAGATCACTTTATGCTTCTCCATGACACCCTCCTTCCTTTCTCTGCTACCGAATGCTCGGTACGTATTTGACAATCATTGGGCCTGTCGCCCCAACGCTTACGCCTCGTTTTCGATGGTGGCGCGGGCACGCTCGGCAGTCAGTTCTGCCAGACGCTCCTCGTCCACCAGGGTGAGGCCCTTGGTCGGACACGCCTCGGCACACGCCGGACCGCCGGGACGGTCCACGCACAGGTCGCACTTGAGCACGAAGCTCTTAGTCTGCGAACCCACGCGCACGTCACCCATCAAGACGGGGACCTGCGTGGTCGCCACGCTCACGGCGCCAAAGGGGCATGCCATGACGCAGCTCTTGCAGCCGATGCAGTTGTCCTCGTTGACGCCGATGCGATGGTTCTTTGGATCAAAGAACAAGGCGCCCGTAGGACAGGCCTTCGCGCACGGGGCATCCTCGCAATGATGGCAAGCCACCGGTGCGGAGATCTCGTACGTACGCGTCACGCGCAGGCGCGGCGCGGCGATGTTGCCGGGAATATCGTGTGCCTCGATGCACGCCGCCATACAGGTTTGACACCCAATGCAGCGTGAAGAATCAGCCACGACTCGTTTATTGCCCATGTTGTTCACTCCCTCCTGAATCCCATGCCGGAGAGACCCTGTCGACGTTGCCCCAAGCCGCCCGTGGCCTGGCATCGGCGTATCGAGCGCATGCGGCGAAACAGGCACTCGGTAGAGTTTCTCCAACGATATACAGGTTAAATATACGCAGTTGCAGGGGGCAAACTTGAGCATAGGCCCTGCAATACGGGTGTATTGCAGGGGTTTTGGCAGGTTGGAATTATTCTCTAGAAGCTATAAAGGTGAGTGTATTACATGCGTACATCCAAGGGAGATTTCACGCTCGTTTCTGAAAGATGTAGTACGTTTGTAATATCGTTTACACTCAATTACTCTAGTGCAATAAAGTAGTGGTTGTAAGATTGGCTATTATTAGCCGATGTTGTATTTGACTATTCAAATTGCACGCTCATTAAGGGAGGCCAGTGATGTCATCGACTCAAAAACGAGCCATCCTGCAGGTGCGCATTCGCGAGGAAGACAAGCAGCATGCCGAGCGTCTCTACGACGCCATGGGCACATCGCTCGCCGAGGCTGTCCGTCTATTTGTCGCGCAGAGTATTTTGATGCGCAAGCTCCCCTTTCAGCCGGTCGCCGTGCGCTCCAAGGACGGCACGTCCGCCTATGGACTGCTCAAAGCATATGGGGACCCCAATCGCCGCTCCGAGGAGCGCAATGCCTGGATTGAATACCTAGCCACAGAAAGCGACGAGTCGGTTTTGGGTCCCGAGGAAGTAGATATCCATGAGTAGCACCATCATCGACGAGACCGTCATCCTTCGCTACCTGCTTGACGACGACGAGGTCCTGTCACCGCGCGCTGCCAAGGTCATCGCCACGCGCACCGCACGTGTCTACCCCGAAATCATCACGCGCGTCGTGGTCACGCTGCGCGACGTCTATAAGGTTCCCCGCGTTGAAATTGCTGCGGCCATGAAAAGGCTGCTCGATGACGTCATGGTCGACGAGCCCACCGTTGTCGCCCTTGCCGTCAAACTCTTCGGCAAGACCCATATGGACTTTACCGACTGCCTCCTCGCAGCCCGAACCGCCATCTACAACGATGATGTCGTGAGCTTTGGCAAGCCCATCATCCAAGGCATGATCGACTACCGCCGCCAACGCCAAACCGCGGCCGACGCCCGCGACCGCGCCTCCGAAGCCCGCAGCCGAAGCACCGACTCCACCATCGACAAAC
>DXMG01000070.1 GCA_019414325.1 Collinsella sp.
CAGAACATGGCGCTCAACAGCGGTGTCACGGCCGACGGGCTCGAGATGGGGCGCGCCCAGATCATGCAGGCCGAGGCGTGCGGCATCGCGCCCGACGTGCGCATGAACCCCATCCTGCTCAAGCCCGAAAGCGACCACCGAAGCCAGCTCATCGTGGCCGGCAAGGCGCAGGGAGCCTTCGCTGCGAGGGACTACTTCGCCCGAAAGAAGGCGCTCATGCCGCAGATTTTGGAGGCGTTCGATTCTCTCGCGGAGGAAAACGACGTCATCGTCATCGAGGGCGCCGGCAGCCCCGTCGAAATCAACCTTGCCGAAAACGACATCGTCAACATGGGGCTCGCGCGCGCCGTGTCCTCCCCCGTGCTGCTCGCGGGCGACATCGACCCGGGCGGGGTGTTTGCCCAGCTCTACGGCACGGTCGCGCTCTTTGCACCCGAGGACCGCGCGCTTTTGCGGGGGCTTGTGGTAAACAAGTTCCGCGGCGATGTGGAAATCCTGCGCCCGGGTTTGGCCCCGCTCGAGAAGATGTGCGGAGTTCCCGTCGTGGGGGTCGTGCCGTTTCTTACGCTCGACCTGGACGACGAGGACTCGCTCGCGCCGCGCCTATCTGCCCGCGAGGCGCGCGGCGTCATCGACGTCGCCGTCGTTCGCTTTCCGCATCTGTCGAACTTCACCGACTTCGACCCGCTTTCGCGCGTGCCCGGCGTGGGCGTGCGCTATGTTTCCTCGACGACCGATCTGGGCAGACCCGACCTGGTGGTGCTCCCAGGCTCGAAGACCACGCTCGACGACGCACGCTGGCTTGCGGCTAGTGGCATCGGAGCCTGTGTACGCGCGCTTTCGGGCGCGGGCACGCCGGTGCTCGGCATATGCGGAGGCTACCAGCTTTTGGGAGACGAGCTTTCCGATCCGCACGGCAGGGAAGGCGCTGGCACCGCGCGCGGGCTCGGGCTCATCCCTGCAAGTACGGTGTTCAAGGAGGAAAAGCGCCTCGCACAGTCGGAGCTTCGCATCACGGGCGCCCAAGGCGCGTTCTCGGTGTGGAACGGCCTGACGGCTCGCGGGTACGAGATTCACGACGGCGAAACGACCGTCTCCTGCGCCCCTGCGGGCACGATTGGCGGCAAACCAGAAGGCGCGGCCTGCGGAAACGTGTTCGGAACCTATCTCCACGGCCTGTTCGACGAACCGGGGGTGGCGCTCGCCCTCGCGCGCTCGCTTGCGCGCATGCGCGGCCTGCCCGAGAGCGTCGTGGGTGCTGCGGGCGCGACGTCCGCGGCCGATCACCGTGCGCGCGAGTTCGACCGCCTGGCCGACGGCGTGCGCGGGGCGCTCGACATGGAGTATGTCTACCGCATTATCGAGGAGGGCGTATGATCCACGTGTATCATGGCGACGGCAAAGGCAAGACCACGGCGGCGATGGGCCTCGCCCTTCGCATGCTCGCCGCAGGCCGCCGCGTCGTCGTCGTGCAGTTCCTAAAAGACGGCGAAAGCGGGGAGGCGCGCCTGCTCGCCGAGCATTTCGGCGTGCCCGTGTTCGCGGGGAAGGTGTCGGACAAGTTTACCTGGTCGATGACGTCGGAAGAACTTGCCGCTACGTGCGAACTGCACGATGGGAACCTCGCTTCCGCGCTCGCCGAGCTCGAGGGCGCTCAGGAGGGGCTGCTCGTGCTCGATGAGGCGCTCGACGCGCTTTCGAAGGGGCTTGTCGACGAGGTGCTCGTGGACCGCGCGCTCGATATGTCCGCGCGCGGCGTCGAAGTAGCACTCACCGGGCGCGCGCCTTCCCGCAAGATCGTGGAGAAGGCCGACTACATAACCGTGATGCGGTGCGAGAAACACCCCTATTCTCAGGTGATATGTGCAAGGGAAGGAGTGGAGTACTAGATGGATTCCAAGGAGATGGCGCCCGGCGACATCGAGCGGCGCAGCTTCGAGATCATCACCGAAGAGCTCTGCGGCCGCACGTTCCCGCCGCTCGAAGAGCCCGTCGTGAAGCGCGTCATCCACACCACTGCCGACTTCTCGTTCGCCGATTCCCTCGTGTTCACCCATGACGCCGCGCACTGTGCGCTCAACGCGTTGCGCGCAGGGGCCACGGTGCTCACCGACACGAACATGGCGCTCGCAGGCATAAGCAAGCCCACGCTCGCGAAGCTCGGCTGCAAGGCCGTGTGCTACATGGCCGACCCTGATGTCGCCGCGGCTGCGCGCGCCGCGGGCACGACTCGCGCCGTTGCGAGCATGGACAAAGCTTGCGGCATCGAGGGTCCGCTTGTCGTGGCCGTCGGCAACGCTCCCACAGCACTTCTGCGCCTCGCCGAGCTCATGGACGCGGGGAAGATTGCGCCCGCGCTCGTCGTTGGGGTGCCGGTCGGGTTTGTGAACGTGGTCGAGGCGAAAGAGGAGCTACTCGCGCGACGCGTGCCGGCCATCGTCGCGAGGGGTCGCAAGGGCGGTTCGACCGTGGCGGCCGCCATTATGAACGCGCTGCTCTACCAGATCACGCGCCCAGGCGGCCCGAAGTGATGGCGCCCGCATCCGCGCCGGCGCTGCGCATCTTCGCCGGCACCACCGAGGGCCGCCTTCTGTGCGAATGGGCGAGCGGGGCGGGCATCCCCGCCCGTGCCTACGCGGCAACCGAGTATGGAGGCGAGCTTTTGGGCGAGCTTCCGGGCATCGAGGTGCATGCGGGCAGGCTCGACGAGGCCGACATGGAGCGCGAGCTTTTGGGCGCGCGCATCGTCGTCGACGCCACGCACCCCTTCGCTACGCTCGCAAGCGGCAACATCCGGGCCGCTTCGCTCGCCGTGGGTGCACGATGCCTGCGCCTTGCGCGCCCGGCCGAGGCGCTGCCCAAAGGCGTCGTGCCGGTCGCGTCGATCGCCTGCGCGGCGCGCTTTCTCTCCGAGAACCCGGGTCGCGCGCTTCTCACGACGGGGAGCAAGGAGCTTGCTCCCTACACGCGCGTCGCCGATTTCGCGGAGCGCTTCTTTGTGCGTGTGCTCCCGCTGCCCGGTGCTATAACGAAGTGCATGGACGCGGGGTTTTCGCCGTCGCACGTCATCGGCATGCAAGGGCCCTTCACCCGCGAGCTCAACGAGGCGATGCTTCGGCAGGTGGGCGCCCAGTGGCTTGTGACCAAGGACTCGGGAACCGTAGGCGGCACGGCCGAGAAGCTCGCCGCCGCGCGCGACGCGGGAGCGCGCTGCATCGTGGTCACCCGTCCCGCCGAGGGAGGCGGGGCCCTTTCGCTCCGGGAAGTGGAAGACGCGCTCTTACGGGAGTTTGCGCGCTAGGCGCTCGCCGCGCCTGCGCGCCCTCCCGCCCGCGAGGAGGAGCGCCTCGAGTAAGCTCGAGCCGTACAAGACCGTCATCCGCCATTAGCTCAAGAACGACACCCGGAACTGGCGCAAGCAGCCCTTCAATAAGTTGCGGTGAAATAGTGTCTGTTTTTGCTGCTAGATAGCATTTTCAGTCCCTAATTCACCGCAACTTGTTGGTGGTGGCTTACTGGTAGCGTAGGCACTCCACCGGGTTGAGCTTTGCCGCGCGGCGAGCGGGATAGAAGCCAAAGATTACGCCGATGCCGACCGATACGGCAAACGCGATCAACACTGTCGTAATGGAGAAGCTTGGCGTGATCGTCCCGGTAGCTCCAAACTCGCTCATGATGCCCGAGCTTGCGGCAAAGAACGTGAGTCCCCATGCCAGCAGATAGCCAATCAGGACACCCAACAGTCCGCCGGTGACGCACAGCGCCGAGGACTCGGCCAAAAACTGCGCAGTGATATCGCGACGACTGGCGCCGAGAGCGCGGCGGATGCCGATCTCGCGAATGCGCTCCGTTACGTTGGTAAGCATCATATTCATAATGCCGATACCGCCGACAAGCAGCGAGATGCTGGCGACAGCACCCATGATGAGTGAGAACGCGCCCATAAAGGAGTTGAGTGCATCGATGGCGCTTTTCATGGAGGTCGCCGATACACTGTCGTACTCATCCTCCTCCTCGATGCCCTTCATCGCGCGCACCTTGGACTCGATGGTCTTACAAAGCTCATCCATGTCCGTGCCCTCGGCGGCTAGTGCCGTCACGCTGGGGAATGAAGGATTCTCGTCGCCAAACAGCCCGGAGATGGTTTCGCGTGGCATATACAGCGTGAGTGAGCCCATGGAGTCGCTGCCGCCATCAATCACGCCTACAATCTGCACCTCGCCGTTGGACACCTTGATGGTTTTCCCCAGCGCATCCTGTTCGTTGCCGTAAAGCTGATCGGCGCCGTTGCGGCTGATGAGCGCCACGCGCGAGCCTGATTGGGACTCGGCTTGGGAATAGGTGCGCCCCGCAACGAGCTTGCTGGCCCCCACGGCGTCGAGCATGTCGCTATCGACACCCTGTGCCATGACGGTATAGCTTTTATCGCCGGTCTTGTACTCGGTATACGCGCTGTCGACAATGCCGATCTGCTCTATCTGCGGCACCAGTTTTTGAAGCTTCTCGACGTCCGACTCGGTGAGTTCTTGCGACGAATAAATTTGCACCATGCGTGCCGCATTGAGGCCCAGACTGTTGACTAGGCTGTTTTGGATGCCGCCGATGAGCGAAGTCATGGCGATAACCGAGGCGATGCCGATGACAATGCCCAGGATGGTGAGCAGGCTGCGCCCCTTGTTGGCTTCGAGCGAGTGAAGGGCTTCCTGGATGAGATCGCGGGCGCTCATGCCACCACTCCTTTCGGCGGGTTTGCGGAGGCGGAAATCATGGGCAGGCTATCTACGGCGCTGCGCAGGGTCCGCGGTGCATGTGGAATATACGCGCCGTCGTGAATGCGACCGTCGCGGATGGTCACGGCACGGTCGGCCTCGGCGGCGATGCCGGGGTCGTGTGTGATAAGCACGATGGTTTTGCCACGCTTCTGGAGCTTATGGAAGGTCTCCATCACAAGCGCTCCGGTAGCGGAGTCCAGGTTTCCCGTCGGCTCGTCGGCCAGAATGATGGGCGGGTCATTGACGAGGGCGCGTGCGATTGCGACGCGCTGCATCTGGCCGCCCGAGAGCTCGGATATGCGGTGGTCCCAGTGGTCGACGGGCAGCGTGACGGCCTGCAGCGCGTGCACGGCGCGCATTTCGTGCTGGCTACGGGGCACATTGGTGTAGGCCAGCGGCAGCATGACGTTTTCGATAACCGACAGGCGCGGCAGCAGGTTGAAGCTCTGAAAGACAAAGCCAATGCTCATGGCGCGAACTTCGGTGAGCTCGTCATCATCGAGCTCGGCCACGTTGAGCCCTTGCAGGTAGTAGTCGCCCGCCGTCGGCTTATCCAGGCAGCCTAGGATGTTCATGAGCGTTGATTTGCCCGAGCCCGAGGGGCCAGTGATAGCGACGAATTCGCCGGGATTTACCGTCAGGCTCACGTTGTGCAGGATGTGGGCGCACCCCGCCTCGCTCTCAAAGATGCGGTGCACGTTGCGGATGTCGATAACGGGACGCATTACATGCCCTCATCGTCAGACATACTGCCCGAATCCGCGTTGTGGCCGCCGTCAGCTGTTGCGTCAGCTCCGGTGTCCATGACGAGGGTGTCGCCATCGCGCAGTTTGGTAACCGGCACGTTGGGATTGATCTCGTTGCCCTGGTCGTCGCGCTTGACCTGTGTCTTGCCGACTACGGCTTCGTTGTCGTTTTGCGTCACGACGGTCACCTTCACGCGACGGGTTTGCTTGCCCTCGTCATCGGTTGCCACGTTGACGTAATAGTGTTCGCCGTCTTCGGTCATGAGCGCCATCGTCGGCACCATCACCACGTCGTCGAGCTGCTCGGTCACCACCGATACCTCGGCCGTCATGCCCGGCTTCAGGCGCGCGTCGGGCGCCTCGATGAGGATGTCGACGTTAAAGGT
>DXMG01000071.1 GCA_019414325.1 Collinsella sp.
GAGATTGGTCAATCTCGGCCGACTATATTTGGCTAAATTATTCCGACGCTAACACAGCCCGCTGCTGGCTGCAATGCACGGGGCTTTTGCAGGCCAATGGTTTGTAGTTAGTTTGTTGCTCTTTGGCAGCTTTGGCTCATAGCGGCCTTAAAAAAGCCACCATTGTTTTTGCGATTTCCAGCGTGATTCTGCTGTAGACATGTAGGATGCTTCAGTAGTACAGAGTCGAGCTCATTGACGAGTTCCGGCATCTCGCTTGTGGGCAAAACCCTCTCGAGCGAGTGGAGCATATTGCTTAAATCGCGCCCGCGCGGCCTTGCACAGCAAAGCCGATCGTCGCGCGCAAATGTTTCGAAAATCGACAAGAATCTCAATGACTTCAAGGAGGCTTTGAGGCTCCATTCTGTCCTCCTGCTTGCCAGACAGCTCCTGAATCGTACGGATGGAATGAGACCGCAACATCTTGTGCCTAGCAATGGCTCTAAAAACCACATTTTTAAAGCACGGTTGTTATAATGTCAGACACTAGAACATCTGTTTGGAAAGGCGGTTATATGACAAATAGCGCAGACTTTGAATCATTCTTGAAGGACATCAATCCCAGCAAGAGCACCATTGATGAAGCGAGTCGACTTCACCGAAATCTCAGGGACCATCTTAAGGCAAGTGAGACCTATGGGGCTATATGCAAGGACACATACCTCTCGGGTTCATACGCCAAGCAGACCTTCATACGACCGAAGAAAGATTCTGACAGCTGCGATATTGACATCATCGTTGAGACAAACCACTCCATCAACGATTCCCCGTTTTGCGTCTTGCTCGAGCTCGAGGATGCGATACGTGAGCGCGAGTGCTACAAGAACGTCAGAGTGCAAACGCATTCCATCGGCATTGACATGGCAAACTTCCATCTCGATGTTGTCCCTTTGGTCAATGATGAAGACGGCCTTCTCTACATCGGTTCGAAAGACGATAGCGAATGGAGGCAGACGAATCCAAAAGAGCATCTCACTTGGTCGACTGAGGTTAACAAAGAGTTCAACGGGGATTACAAGCCTCTAGTGAAGATAATGAAGTGGTGGAGAAGGGAGAACTGCCCAAGTTTGGTGAAGTTCCCTAAGGGCATCACCCTTGAGAAGATGATCGCCGACAACCTCCCTGAAGCAGGGTTGTCAATCGAGGATTGCGTTATGCAGGTAATGGCAAACCTTGCGGTTGCATACGCTGATGAACTCGACTCGTACCAGGTTCCCTTCATTGAGGATCCAGCCATAGAGGGAAACAACCTTGCCGGAAAGTACTGCTATAATGATTTCGCCCAGTTCGTGGACAAACTCAACGAGCACCTCTCGCATCTTGCGGATGAGGGAACCGGCAACAGCGTCTGGAAGCAAATACTTGGAAACAACTTCCCATCGGGAGGCCCTTCGTGCGGAACCACGTCATCAGCTAAGTCAAAAAATCAACAGTACGCATTGTCTGTTCAGCACAGGCAACCGTTAGGCTTCCCCATGCAGGCTCGTAAGCCAAATGCAACAATTACGGCAACGGTCAAATTGCCTTCAGGAGAAATACGAGTACTCGAAAACGATGGCGCGCCCATACCGAAGGGCTCCACTATCATGTACAGAGTGAACTGTGGGCCGGTAAAAGATGGCAAGGTAAAGTGGCAGGTCACGAATACCGGCGATGAAGCTATGAAGGTTTGCCCTAGGGGTGGTTTCGAGCTCCCAAACATAGAAAAGACTTCCCGTCGCGAGGAGACGGCGTATACGGGAAAACACTATGTTCAATGTTTTGTAATTCGAAGGGGCTATTGCGTCCGCTGGAGCAACCCATTCTTTATCAATGTTGAGTAGGTGGAAATCGATGGATATCAACAACGTAATTTCAGGCATTCTTTCTGTTGGAGGAAACATATCTCTTGTCCTCGAATTCATGGGATTCCTGTCGTTCGTCGCATTGGCTATCGGAGCCTTCACGCGTCTCGGTAAAGCGGCGTGGCGCTTCGGCCTTGCGCTGTACGGCAAGAAGATACTGATTGTCGCGAGTGACGAGGACTACCATGACCTCGAAGAGGATCTTTCCGACTCTGGGCTGATCAAGAGGAAGAACATACAGCGCGTTTCGGACAAACAGATATCCAAGGCAAAGGATGCGCTCCTGTTGATAGTGGTCTACGGATATTTAGACAAAGAAGGCTTTAGGGAGATTATCAACGGTAAGAGCTCCCGATGCGGACTTATCGTTCACTGTCCGCCGGAAAAGGGCCGAATCGACGATGACGAGAAGAAGCTCCTTGGTAAAACAGCATTTACCACGCTTTGCAATTTACGAGGCAGGTTAGTGAACGACGTTCTGCTCATGATGCTATCCACTTCATTCAAAAAGAGCGACCTGAAATAACCTGGACGACGATGACGGCCGGTTGGCGGTGCTGCTGCGTCAACGGCTGGAACCTGAACATCCCACGCTACGTGGACACGTTCGCGGAAGAGGAGCCGGTGGACCTTGCTGCCGTGCGCGACGACATCAAGCGCATCGAGGCCGAAAAGGCGGCGGCCATCGCCAAGGTCGAGGGCATGCTTTCACAGCTGGGACTATGAGAGGAGAAAGACAATTGAAACGAGATTACGACGCAATTCATTATATTCAGCGACAGCTCTCTGGATTTGAAGACAAGAAAAAGGTTTTTGCGATGACCAAGGCATTCAATAAAATGTGCGCGGCCGAAGAGCCGGATGGCTGTCTGTCCACGACGGTCGAGCTGTTTATTGCGCTGAAATATCTTGGTTACAAGCCTCGTATTTGCTACGGGCTGGTCGTGCCTCCAAGCGGCTATGAGTTCTATCATGCGTGGCTCGAGCTGGATGGGAAGATTGTGGACATCGCTATTTACGGCAATGCTAAGTTCTCACCATTTTCGACGTTTGATGTTCGTTTCCCTATCGTGATGGGGTCGTACGAGGCGAACGAACAAGGAATGGAATATCGTCCGTTTACATTTGATGAGGACTGGCGCGACGCTTTGATTAGCAAAGTACAGGGAATGCCGGTAGTCGAATATTGTGATAAATCACCGAAGCGAATCTTGTGGAAGTTCGCTTGCGACCTGTTGGATATGAGCCCGTTAAAAGCAAATGTAGACGCGTTGCGCGACACAGTCAAAGATGATGTGATTTAAGGGAGGTGAATGATATGGAACAGCCTTATTTGCGTTTTAAGACCGACGACGGGTCGGAGTATCCGGCGTGGGAGGAGAAGACGCTTGGGGAGTTTTTTACCGAAATAAAAGAGAAGAATCATCCAGACTTGCCCGTGCTTGAGTAATCGTCTTTCTCCGTACCAACTGTATTCGCGGTACGGAAACGTGCAAATACTCAGCGCTTTCGCATGGGTTCGCACCCGTCCTTTCGATGCCGCGCGGCTGTCGCCACTCGCTAGAAACCCCGGCCCTGTACCTATCGCACATGCTCACTTCAACCATCCCAATCCGTACGGAGTTGTGCACGATTATGTCGAGCCCAGATTCTTCCTTTCACCGACTGGCAAAACGATTTACACCTAATTGTGGACATTGCTCACGCGATTTGTCTTTGCTCACGCATTGATCTCGCTAAACTTATAAGTGCTGCTACCAGGGCATTTTCTGGTGCACATTCTATTGGCTCCTGCGAAGATCGGAGCGGGTATGTTTGCTGCCGAGTCCTACACCAGCCGTCATTACATTGCGATCGTTGCCATGGCCTGCCTATGCGTTTTGCTGGGCGGGCCTTCTTATGCCGCGGGCGCGGAGAGCCTGATCATCGCGGGCGCGACGTACTACGAGCCGGGCGCGTCGGGCCCCGGCTGGGCCTGGACCGATGCCGACCACCTGGAGCTTAACGGCTACGCGGGCGAGGCCATCGGCGCCGACGGCGACCTGGTGCTGACGCTTGCCGGGCAGAACTCCGTGACGGAGTCGCATGCGCCCGATGCGGACATCACGCTGTGCGGCATGGAGGTGTGGGGCAACCTGACGCTTCGCGGCACCGGGACCCTGACGGCGACGGGCTCGCAGTGCGGGATCCACGTGTCGCAGGCGCTCGTAGTGGACGGCTGCTCCGTCGATGCCCGGGCAGACGGGGCCGATATTACGGACGAGGCGGTAGCCGGCGTGATCGCAGGCGACATGGCCGTGCGCGGCGGCGGACGCGTCGTTGCCGCGGGCGCCGGGTCCGGAGCGGGCGTGCGCGCCTACGGCGTATATCTGCAGGATGCTGGCCTTGGCGCTGGTCCGGCCGGCTGTCGGCTTTCCGTCGACGCCTCGTGGCTTGATGCGGCCGGTACCGACGGCGGCGTTGCGTGCACGGGCGGGTCGCTTGTTTCCGCACGGTTTGTGACGCCTGTTGGTGGGGCTTTTGGGTCTGGTAGCGTGGTGGATGCCGTAGGGGCCGTGGTACAGCATGTGGTGGTTGAGCCCGATGTGGCCACGCCGCCAACGGGGGAGACCGACGGGGGCGATGTGCCTGGTGGCGGGGCGGG
>DXMG01000072.1 GCA_019414325.1 Collinsella sp.
AACCCGCGACCCCAACCTTGGCAAGGTTGTGCTCTACCAACTGAGCCATGTCCGCATATGTAAAACAAAACGGGCGCCGGAGCGCCCGGATGTTGCCTGGAGGCGAAGCCCGGATTCGAACCGGGGGTAAAGGCTTTGCAGGCCTCTGCCTTACCACTTGGCCACTTCGCCGAAAAAGGACCGACTAAACGGTCCGGAAATGCAATGGAGCGGACAACGGGGCTCGAACCCGCGACCCCAACCTTGGCAAGGTTGTGCTCTACCAACTGAGCCATGTCCGCTTGCGGGTTATTAATTTACGCGAGTTGTCCAAAAGACGCAAGTACTTTTTTCAAAAAACTTGTCTGCCGCATGTTCTTAGTAGCCAAACGCGCTAAGCGATTGGCTAGGCACACGATTCCAGCGCTCCGCTAAACAGCTTCACCATCTGCACGCGCGTGCCGGCGCCGTCCGTACGACGAGCAACCTCCACGTTATCGACGAGCATACGCATAAGCTTGATACCACGGCCACGTTCCTCAGATGCAACCGGCTCGCTCGTTTCATCGATAGAATAGCCGGCACCTCGATCAAGCACCTCAACCACAACGCGATCGCCATAGGCTTGAACCGTCAGGACGCACCCGATACCGCCCGCATGGTCATAGGCATTACCCAGCGCCTCCCCCGACGCCAATGCGACATCGTAGCGCTCGTCACGGCGCAACGGAAGCGATTCAAGGAGTTCGGCGATGCGATGTCGGTAGTATGGAAGATTCTCGATACCCTGACGGACCTCGACGCTCTTACTCCAGCGAGGCAGCTCCCCCACCGGAATAGCGGGAATAGACTCCCGTGCCGGCCCCGCGACATGAAGGATATCGACAAGACGAGCAATCTCCAAAAAGCGAACAACTTCACCTGATGCATTGACGAGCGAAAGCAAGCCTTCTCGCCTCATGAGCTCACGAGCGCGCGTAAGCAGGAATGCCAAGCCCGTCGAATCGATAAAGCTGACAGCCTGACAGTTGATGACGACACGACGCACGCCGCGGCCAATCAAAGCATCCAACCGCCGACGCAGCGCAGGCACCGTGGCGATGTCGATATCGCCTGGTGGCGTCAAAACCGCTATGTCATTCCACTCATTCATACGACCATGGTTCCCCAAAAAAGCCCACTCGATGCATTCGTTTCCCCAACCGTACGGATTCAGCCCGCCCAGCGTCGTCTATGAACGACCCCGTAAAAACTCAAGGGACACCAATGCAATGTCATCGTCCAGCGCCGATTCGGTAAATCGGTCAAGCTCGCCCAAGACCTTGCCGCAAATGCCCGACACGCCCTCCCCCGAAACAGAAAGCAGAAGGTCGCGCAAGCGCTGCTCGCCAAAGAACGCTCCGGTACGGTCGCGGGCCTCAATCGTTCCATCCGTATACATGAAGAGCATGTCGCCAGGAGCGAACGTAAACACGCCTGTCTCGTACACCATGCTCTCAAAGGCACCGATTACGCCCGATTGGCATCCAAGCAGCTCGACCTCTCCCCCACGAGTCTCGCCGCCACCCAGCGGCATCGACTCTGGCCTGATGACCATGGTCGGAGGATGGCCCGCCGAACAATACGTTGCGCGTCCGGCTTTAAGGTCAATCTTGGCGATAAAGGCTGTCACGAACGTCTCGACCCTCGAAAAGCCCATGAGCATGCTATTGAGCGAGCGTGCCATGCGGGCCGGTCCAGCGCCCTCCCAGGCATATGCCGTCAGGGCCGTCTTGACGAGCGCGGACATCGATGCGGCCTCAATGCCTTTGCCAGACACATCACCCAGAATCATGACGGCGCAATCGTCGGGAAGACGGATGAGCGTATAGAAATCGCCGCCGACCAACGCCGAGTTCGTGGCCGACAGGTACACCGAATCGGTTGCGATACCCGGAACATCCCCTAGGGAATTTCTCATGCCGATCTGGAGCGTCTGAGCGATATGGCGCTCCTCGCGCTTTTGAGATTCGCCTTCGTAGATCAGTTCAAAGTCATGCGCCAAGTGCACCAAGTAGTCATATTCAAGGTCATCAATCGGCTCTTGGCTACCATCACGAAGCAGCAGCGCGCGCGTTGTCGGTCTCTTCGCAACAGAAGCAGGGACAATCGCGTCGTTACTGTGCTTGCCATCACCCTCAGAGCGCGGGCGCCCCGCCTCGATGCCGGAGTCGACGTAGAGACCTTGACAAGGCAGACCGTGTGCCCTAAGCCAGCCTCCCATAGGCATCGATTCGTCAACGCGAGTTATACGGACGTGTTTAAGGTCCTCGGCACTCGTGCCGCCCAAAACAGACGCCTCAAAGCCATCAGGGCCAGCCCCCAGACGTGCCGCTGGCGTTGTCGTGGAAAAGAAAAGCTTCTCGGGATCGTCCGGCAAAACAACGCGACTGCCGCCTTCAAAATCTATGACGTAGAAGTCCAGACTGGCGTCATACTCAACAGGGCAAAAATGGCAGTTGAGCATATTGCAGATCTCGGACGATACCGCCTGAGTAGCCGCGGCGGAATCGTCTAGAAAGGTAAATAACTCATCACGTAAGACATTGAGCGAGCGGCCAAGCTCGGCCGTACGACGAGAGCGAAGGCTCGATGCCATGCCGACCAGCTGGATAGACAGGTAATCGCAAATGACCTCGAGTACATTAACGTCATAGGCGAGCGGTGCCTGGGGGCGTTTCCAACCAACTTCAAGCACGCCAAGGATCTGCGTACCGTAAAAAACGGGAAGACAAATCTCGCTGCGGTACGGAGGCATATCCTGCACGCGCAACAGGTGCTTAGAACGATTGTCCAAGTCCATGAACATACCGGAGGCGGCCCTATCGCCCTCAAGGTCCTGTTGAATCGACAAGCGACAGGCACGCGACTCGCGAAGAACATACGTCGGAATGCCAGCGCCATACGGCAAAAACTCAGGCAGGTAGCTGTCATACAGCTCCTTGGAAACACCGCGTAGCTTAAAACCGCCGCTCTCAGAAAAATAGATAGCGGCACCCGAAGCATCGAGCGTTCCTACAAGCTGGTTCAAAACAGTATCAAGCAGGCTGGGTAACTCATCGGAGCCCACAGTGCTCATAATGACCGAGAGCGTGCCAGAGAGACGCTTGTTCGCCACTCTAAGCTCCGATAACGCACGCTTAAGTTGACGGTCGTGAGAATACTGTTCCTCGATACTGTGAAGCGCCACTAGGACACGTGGTGCGCGGCGCCCAAAGATGCGTGGAGGCGTTACGGAGCCCGCACGAACCAAGACGGGGATAAAAGAGCCGTCACTCAGCTTGAGCATCAGTTCGTTCTCGGAGCCATCAGTTTCAAATGGCAGACGATGTTCCGTCGCACGTTCAAAAGCGGACGAGTACAGGACGTCTTTAACATCTCCACCGATGACGTCGGCACGTTCCTCGCACATCAAGCCAAGTAAGCGATTATTCACATGCAGAATGGTTCCGTCGAGCTCGCAAATGATGACAGCATCGCTCGTGATCTCGACCAGTTGGGCAACATCTGCCCACTCGTTGCGTTCAAGCGTTTCCATCGTGGACCTCACCGTCTATCGGTAACAAAAAAGCCTCCGAAGAGGCTTCTCAAATGCGATGGTGTCGGAGGCGGGACTTGAACCCGCATGACCAAAAAGCGGTCACTAGCACCTCAAGCTAGCGCGTCTGCCAATTCCGCCACTCCGACATGCTATGTTGTTGATTCACGGTTCGTTTTGTTGAACCCGCGCGTTCAACGAGGAAGATAATAACCTATGATTCGAGAACTGTGCAAGCACTTTTTTCAAAAAAGTTTACGAATTTGTAAATGAGCAGGTAGATCCGTATGTCCGGCCCCGAATCGGTGTTGCCTCCCGGCGCGTCCTCGGGCATGAGCGATATTTTGCTGCGCACTTCGTGCTGCAAAATATCGCTCCCCCTGCGGAATGCGCCGGGAGGCAACACCGATTCGGGGCCTGCAAATACGTACTTCAGGCACAGTTCTCAAACATGTTCTGAGGGCTGATATAAATTTAGTGGCTCGGCCTTGCCGAGCCCTTATATAAGGAGGCCGGAGCTAAAGCTCCGGCCTCACTCAATTTCTTATTAGATAAAGTGAGCGATCGAGGAATCGCACTCCCCTGCCGAGTTACCGCAGGGCCCGCCCTGAAGTTACTTATCAGAACATCCCGCAGGACGCAAGAAACCCCCGCCGCACGATGAACTGCCTCCCATTTCTTGGACACAAGAAATGGGAGGCTTTTTTATGGCTGGA
>DXMG01000073.1 GCA_019414325.1 Collinsella sp.
ACGCTGTTCCCAGGTAGATGCGGCTGTGACTTATAATGATTGCTAATAGTTGAAAGCATAACTTTTTGCAATTCGTAGATAGGCTCCGCCATGGTTTTTGATAAAGAGGCCGCGTTCGAAGAAGCGGTCATCACTGTGCTGAAGCAGCACGGATGGGACGATGCGGACGGCGTCCTGCGCTATCCCACCGAGCAGGACCTCATCGAGAACTGGGCGAAGATTCTGTTCCAGAACAACGCGGATATCGACCGCCTGAATGGCTGCCCGCTCACCCAGGGCGAGATGGCACAGGTCATCGAACAAATAGAAACGCTCAAGACCCCGCTCGCGCTCAACGGGTTCATCAACGGAAAGACCGTCGCCATCACGCGCGACAACCCCAACGATCCGCTTCACCTGGGCAAGGAGGTGAGCCTGAAGATCTATGATCGTCAGGAGATCGCGGCCGGCCAGAGCCGCTACCAGATAGCACAGCAGCCGGTCTATCCTGCGAAGAGTAAGATCTTGAACGACCGCCGCGGAGACCTGTGCCTGCTCATCAACGGCATGCCCGTCATCCACATCGAGCTCAAGCGCAGCGGCGTGCCCGTGAGCCAAGCCACCGGCCAGATCGAGAAGTACGCCCACGAGGGCGTGTTCACGGGGCTCTTCCGCCTGGTCCAGATCTTCGTGGGAATGACTCCCGACGAGGCACGCTACTTCGCCAACCCCGGCACGGGCGCGTTCAACCCGAACTTCTTCTTCCACTGGGAGGACTTCAACAACGAGCCCGTCTGCGCGGGCGACAAACCCGGGACCGGCGAGTGGAAGCGATTCACCTCCACGCTGCTCTCCATCCCCATGGCGCACCAGCTCATCGGCTTCTACACCGTGGCCGACAGCTCGGACGGCTGCCTGAAGGTCATGCGCAGCTACCAGTACTACGCAGCCGCCGCCATATCCGACAAGGTGCGCAGGTGCAAATGGGACGAGAGACCCAAGAGCAGCGCCCCGGGGCGCCCCGGCGGCTACATATGGCATACCACAGGCTCCGGCAAGACCATGACGAGCTTCAAATCTGCCCAGCTCATAGCCGACTCGCACGACGCCGACAAGGTGGTCTTCCTCATGGACCGCATCGAGCTGGGCACGCAGTCGCTCTCCGAGTACCGCGCTTTCGCCGACGACGCCGACGACGTGCAGGGGACCGAGAATACGCAGGTGCTGAAGTCAAAGCTCGCGAGCGACGACCCCAAGAACCGCCTCATCGTGACCTCTATCCAGAAGATGAGCAACGTGAAAGCCGGCGAGGGCAGAATCACCCAGGCGGAGCTCGACCGCCTGGCTTCCAAGCGGATCGTGTTTGTCATCGACGAGTGCCACCGCTCCACCTTCGGCGAGATGCTCCAGGACATACGCCGCGCGTTCCCCAACGCGCTGTTCTTCGGCTTCACGGGCACGCCGATCCTCGACGAGAACCAGAAGAAGGGCTCCACCACCGCCATGGTGTTCGGCGAGTGTCTGCACCGCTACAGCATCGCCGACGGCATTCGCGACGGCAACGTCCTGGGCTTCGACCCATATATGGTGATGACCTTCGACGACCACGACGTGCGCGAGGCCGTGGCCCTCGAGCAGGCCAAGGCCTCAAGTGTCGGCGAGGCCATCTCCGACGAGCGCAAGAGCAAGGCCTTCTACCACTACATGGACCAGGCGAAGGTCCCCATGGGCCCCATGGTCGACGGTGCCGGCAACCGCATCAAGGGTATCGAGGACTTCCTGACCCGCACCCAGTACTGGCCCGACACGCCGCACCACGGCAAGGTGGTCGAGGACGTTCTGCGGCGCTTCCCTGTGCTCTCCCACGGCGGCAAGTTCCACGCGATCTTGGCGACGAGCTCCATCCCCGAGGCGATCGACTACTACCGCGCCTTCAAGACGGAGGCACCGCAGATGAAGGTGACGGCGCTTTTCGACCCGAGCATCGACAACGACGCCGGCTCCACCGTGAAGGAGGATGCCCTGGTCGAGCTTATCGAGGATTACAACAAAGCATATGGCCAGGAGTTCACTATTCCCACCTGGCCCGCTATGAAGAAGGACATCTCGGCGCGCCTTTCCCATAAGAAACCCTACGTCAACGTCGACGCCAACCGCGAGAGCCGCATCGACCTGCTCATCGTGGTGGACCAGATGCTCACGGGCTTCGACTCCAAGTGGCTCAACACGCTCTCCCTCGACAAGGTCATCGACTACGAGAGCATCATCCAGGCCTTCAGCCGCACCAACCGCCTGTTCGGCCCTGACAAGCCCTTCGGCACCATCCGCTACTACCGCCGTCCCCACACTATGAAGGGCTACATCGATGCCGCAGTGAAGCTGTACTCGGGCGACCGCCCGCTCGACATGTTCGTGCAGAAGCTCCCGGACAATATCGCGCTGATGGATGCGCGTCTGCAAGAAATACTCATGGTGTTCGAGGCCGCGGGCGTTGGCGACCTCTCGAAACTTCCCGCATCGCAAGAGGCCAGGCGCAAGTTCGCCAAGGAGTTCGTCGAGCTCAACGAATTCCTCGAAGCCGCGAAAGTGCAGGGCTTCACGTGGGACCAGGATACCTACGAGTTCGAGGAGGAACCGGATGAGGGAGGGCGATGCGGCAAAACCTACTTCGTGCAGCCGGTCATCGACGAGCGGACCTATCTCATCCTCGTGCAACGCTACAAAGAGATGTTCGCGGGAGGAATCGGCCCTGGAGGCGCCTCAGAGGCGCCTTACGAGCTCGATGGCCATATAACCGAGATCGACACGGGGCTCATAGACAGCGACTACATGAACGCGAACTTCGAGAAGTGGCTGAAATGCCTTGAGCAGGATGACGAGGGGCTTGCCGCCGCGCGCGAGGAGCTCCACCGATCGTTCGCGTCCCTGAGTCAGGACGACCAGCGCTTCGCCGAGCTGTTCCTCCACGACGTCGAGCGAGGAGACGCCGCCCTGGAAGACGGCATGACGCTGAGGGATTACATCACGTCCTATGCCCATAAGGCGAAAAACGCCCAGGTCGAGCGGGTCGTCGAGGCGCTCGGCATAGACGGCGAGCTTCTTGCCACCATGGCTGCGCTCGACCTGTCGGAATCGAACATTAACGAGTTCGGGCGCTTCGACGATTTGAAGGACTCGGTGGACAAGGAGCGCGCCAAGGCCTTCTTTGAGCAGAAGGAAGGCAAGACGCTCCCTCTGTTCAAGGTGAACACCCGTGCGGCGGCGCTGTTGAAGAAGTTCATCCTGGAAGGCGGCTTCGACATCGACGAATGAGCGGCGATTATGAACAGACGAAATTGAGGGTTTGTCAATCCGAGGGGGCGTATGCGACCATGCGTCCCCTCGCTTCATCTTGGGAACAGCGTAAGTTGGGAGAGCT
>DXMG01000074.1 GCA_019414325.1 Collinsella sp.
TGCAGCAGGGGCTCTCAATGTTTTTATGTCCTGCTCATATCGTCTCTGCCGGCAGCTTGGGACACTCCTTGTAGTCATTGGGGACGTTCTTAAACGACTACATAGAACAAGAGT
The DNA here is from genome assembly GCA_019414325.1 of Collinsella sp. Taxonomy (GTDB): domain Bacteria; phylum Actinomycetota; class Coriobacteriia; order Coriobacteriales; family Coriobacteriaceae; genus Collinsella. Next base: position 115 of record DXMG01000074.1, read on the forward strand.
GGATGATCTCCCGGTTTGAGCCTGCATTCAAGCTCAAAGTGGGAGATCATCCACTCTCGTTTCGTTTGTTGATTTCGATGCCTACATTTGTAGGAACAGTTCGTGGAGGCGGGTGTCTTCGTCGAGTTCGGGGTGGAAGGTTACGCCGAGCAGGTTGCCCTGGCGCGCGGCGACGATACGGCCGTCGACTTTCGCTAAGGCCTTTGCGTCGCCGTGGACCTCGACGATGCGGGGCGCGCGGATAAACGTCAGCGGCACTTCACCGTCGATGCCAGCTACCTGCCCCTTGGTTCGAAAACTGCCGAGCTGCCTGCCGTAGGCATTGCGCTCAACGAGCACATCCATGGTTGCCAGGCGCGGCGTGCCCTTATCGTCATGGGCGGCAAGGTCGTGAGCCAGCAGAATCAGGCCGGCGCAGGTGCCCAGGACGGGCATGCCTTCAACAATGCGGGTGCGAAGCTCCTCGAGCATGCCCAACTCATCAAGCAGCTTCCCTTGAACGGTAGACTCGCCGCCGGGAAGTACCAGACGGTCAAAGTCCTGCTTCAAATCAGCCGCCTGCCTCAGCTCAATACAGCGCGCGCCCAGCTCGGATAGTCTTGCCTCGTGCTCGGCAAATGCGCCTTGGACCGCCAGCACGGCGACCGTTTGGTCTGCATAATCGCTCATGTGCGATCCTTTCTGCTGGACTAGCGCCCGCGCTCTTCCATGATAATCTCGATCTCGTCGGCGTTGATGCCCACCATGGCCTCGCCCAGGTCCTCTGAAAGCTCGGCAATGAGCTTGGCATCGGTGAAGTTTGCCACGGCCTTGACGATGGCGGCTGCGCGCTTGGCGGGGTCGCCGCTCTTAAAGATGCCCGAGCCGACAAAGACGCCTTCGGCGCCCAGCTGCATCATCAGCGCGGCGTCGGCGGGGGTCGCTACGCCGCCGGCGGCAAAGTTCACGACGGGAAGCTTACCCGTGGCATGGACCTCGCGCACCAGCTCGACCGGAACCTGCAGTTGCTTGGCTGCCTCAAAGAGCTCGTCGTTGCGCAGGGCAACAACGTCACGGATCTGCTTTTGGATCTTGCGCATGTGACGCACGGCCTGAACGACGTCGCCCGTACCCGGCTCACCCTTGGTGCGAATCATCGTGGCGCCTTCGGCAACACGGCGCAGCGCCTCGCCCAGATCACGGGCGCCGCAGACAAACGGCACGTCAAACTGGGTCTTGTCGATGTGATAGACGTCATCGGCAGGGGAGAGAACCTCGGACTCATCGATGTAGTCGATCTCGATGGCCTGCAGGACCTGCGCCTCGACGATGTGACCGATGCGGCACTTGGCCATGACGGGGATGGAGACGGCCTCTTGGATGCCCTTGATCATCTTGGGGTCGCTCATGCGCGAGACGCCGCCTGCGGCGCGGATGTCGGCCGGGATGCGCTCGAGTGCCATGACGGCGCAGGCGCCTGCCTCCTCGGCGATACGTGCCTGCTCGGGCGTGGTGACGTCCATGATGACGCCGCCCTTGAGCATCTGCGCGAGTTCGCGATTGAGTTTGACGCGATCGGCCTTGCTGGTCTGTTCTGCCATGGTTGCTCCCTTGGTTGGCATGTGCATTGCTTGACGGAACATCCTATCGGGGAGCTGGGTATGGCAAAATACTCAGTTTTCGAGATAATAATAAGGTCAGCCTAATACCAGATTGAACAGCTCGATAAGGTCAGGTGGCAAACTCATGCTTGACTACAATTTGGAAAAACGCGGCGAAGCATCGCTCTATGAGTATGTTTACCAGCAAATTCGAGATGATATCGTAGCTGGACGCATTGTGGCGGGGGAGCATTTGCCGTCTAAGCGCGCCTTTGCCAGTCATCTGGGAATCAGCGTCATTACCATCGAGAATGCATATAGCCAGTTACTCGCTGAGGGCTATATTTGCTCAATGCCGCGTCGTGGCTACTACGCTTGCGAGCTTTCGGATGCACCGGTTTTGGCTTCGGCTGCGGAGGGCATCGACCGAGATGCCGTCTCTGTGGACCCCAGCGCGCATGATGTCCGCGGGCGGGTCGAGCAATTCGACGCACTTTCTCCTTCCGCTTTGGAGGCGGCGCGGCTTTGGCAAAGCGCGCTACGGGCGACGCTAGCATCCGAAGACGAACGCGAAATCTTTTCGACCGCACCGGCACAGGGCACCGCTCGGCTACGACGCGCAATTGCTCATCATCTGCGTGGGACAAGGGGTATGAATGTCGACCCCAACAACATCGTTATCGGTGCGGGCGCCCAGCTGCTCGATACCATGTTGGTTCAGTTGCTTGGAGCCGACAAGGTGTATGCCGTTGAGGATCCGGGCTATTTGCGCCTGACGCGCATCTATCAGGCTATGGGCTGCCAAGTACGACATATCCCGTTGGATGACGACGGCGTGGACCTGAGCGCTCTGCAGAAAACCGGGACCGATGTCCTTCACCTTATGCCGTCCCATCAGTATCCGACAGGCCTTGTGACGAGCATTGCGCGTCGCTACGCGCTGCTGAGCTGGGCCGCCGAGCGACCAGGTCGGTATCTCATCGAAGATGACTTTGATTGTGAGTTTCGCCTTGCTGGCAAGCCGATTCCTGCGCTCGCATCGATCGATGCCGCCCAGTCGGTTATTTACACCAACACGTTTTCGAAGAGCCTGTCATCGGCGTTGCGTCTAGCGTACATGGTGTTGCCCGATGAGCTAATGGAGCGGTTTAGGCGCAACCTTGGTTTTTACGCCTCGTCGGTTAGCTCTGTTGACCAGGTCGCTTTGGCTCGTTTGCTGGAATCGGGTGATTACGAGCGACATGTGAACCGCGTGCGCGTGCGCGCTCGCGAGGCGCGCGATGGCCTGGCGGCGCTTGTGCGGAAGGCGTTTCCGGCAGGGGAAGTCTCGATCGAGCATGCAGACGCGGGCCTTTACTGTATCGTGGTTGCGGAGCGTGGAACGGGCGGAAGCACTTTTGCACGGGCCCTCACGCGCTCGAGCATCCCTTTTATCGATATTGGTGACTGTTTTTGGTGTGCCGATGGCGCATCTGTCCCTGAAAACTCAACTCAAATTCTTGTTCAGTATGACGATCTGAGTCCAAAAGTGCTAACTAGCTTGGAATTGCAGCTAATGGGGGTGTTCCTATAGTTTTGTCAACTGGGAAATGCTCTCCGTGCGACCGGATCG
>DXMG01000075.1 GCA_019414325.1 Collinsella sp.
CGAGCTGGCTGCCGCCGATGGCCTCGATCTCGTCGGCGTGGATCTTGGGACGCAGGCCATACTTGAGACCCGCTTCGAGCACCTGACGGGACTCTTCGACGGTGAAGGTGTCGGCCTCGCAGAAGACGTCGCAGAACTTGGCGATGCCCTGCTCCTTGACCTTGGGCATCATCTCCTCGCACACAAGGCGGACGTACTCTTCGCGGTTGGACTTATATTCCGCGGGGACAAGGTGCGCGCCCATGAAGGTCGCGACGAGGTCCATGCGGTGGTGATCGTTGAGGTCCTTGATGACCTCGAGCGCCTTGAGCTCATGCTCGGTGGCAAGGCCGTAGCCGCTCTTGGCCTCGACCGTGGTGGTGCCGAAGCCCATCATCTCGTCGAGCGCCTTGGAGGCCTTGGCGGCGAGCTCCTGCTCGCTGGCCTGACGGGTGGCGTTCGTCGTGGACTGGATGCCGCCGCCCGCGTTCTGAATGTCGAGATAGCTTGCGCCGTGGAGCTTGAGACCCAGCTCGTTCTGGCGCCAGCCGCCGAAGATGAGGTGGGTGTGGGCGTCGACAAGGCCGGGGGTGACGAGGTGGCCCTCCGCGTCGACGACTTCCGCGCCCTCGACGGCGGGAACCGCGCCGGTACCGACGGAGGCGATGATGCCGTCCTCGATGAGCACCCACGCATCCTTTAAGAATTTGATCTTGCCCTGCTCCTCGCCGCGATGGGCGGATTTGCCCTCAGGCGTCGCCAGCAGGCCGATGTTTTTGACTAGTAACTTTTTCATAGTAAATGTTGTCCTTTCTCACTGTTGGAAAGAGCATTCTGTTCGATGGCTTGTCAAAAAAGCCTCGCAGAGTTTTACCCGCAAGGGGTACGCGGCATCCGCAAGGCGGCAGAGCCGCCAGCGGCTGCCCAGGCCGCCCGCAGGCGGCAAATAAATTGAGATCATCTTTCCGACGACATGCGCGTCGGAAAGATTCTTTGCGCTCCGCAAGTGTGCGAGCAAAGCGAGTGCGCGCAGCGGAGTGTATCCAGCTCAAAAAAGGGGCTTTGTAAAAAGCCCCTTTTTTGAAGTGTTTTCTTAGTGCATGTATTCCTTCACGGCCTTCTCGCAGAGCTCTTCGTCCGCGACGTAAGGCATGGTGATGTGATCCTGACCCTCGTACATCTTGTTGTACTCGGCGACAGTGGTCATGGCGTTCTCGTTGCGCGCCCAGCTGCGGCGGGCAACGCCGACCATGGTATCCCAAGGCATGGACATGCGCAGAATGGTGTCGACACGCTCGGAGCCGTCGAGAACCATACCGAAGCCGCCGTTGATGGCGCGGCCGATGCCCGTACCACCGCCGTTGTGCAGGGCGATGTAGCTCATGCCGCGGGCAGCGTTACCAGCGTAGCACTGGGTCGCCATCTCGGCCATGATGTTGGAGCCGTCCTTGATGTTGGAGGTCTCACGGAAGGGCGCATCGGTACCACCGGTGTCGTGATGGTCACGGCCAAGGATGACGGGGCCGATCTCACCGTTGCGAACCATCTCGTTGAACTTGAGCGCGAGGTTCATACGGCCCATGGCATCCTGATAGAGGATACGGCACTGGGTGCCGACGACCAGCTTGTTCTTCTCGGCGTCGCGGACCCAGACATAGTTGTCGTAGTCCTGATAGCGACGGTTGTGGGCCTTGATGTACTCGGCGGCAGCCATGTCGGTCTTGTGCAGATCCTCGGGGTTGCGGCTCAGGCAGCACCAACGGAACGGGCCGTAGCCGAAGTCGAACAGGCAGGGACCAAGGATATCTTCGACATAGGAGGGGAAGATGAAGCCGTCGAGGTCGTTCTCGCCGTTCTTGCAGATGCTCTTCACACCGGAGTCGTAAACAGCCTTGAGGAAGCTGTTGCCGTAGTCGAAGAAGTAGGTGCCGCGCTCGTGGAACTTGCAGATCATCTCATAGTGATGCTGCAGCGTCTTGTCGACGAGGACACGGAAGCCGTCGGGATCCTTGTCGAGCATTTCGGTGCGCTGCTCGAACGTGAGGCCCTGCGGGCAGTAGCCGCCGTCATAAGGCACGTGGCAGGAGGTCTGGTCGCTCATCAGGTCGACATGGACGTTGTTGTTGTACAGGTACTCGAGCAGGTCGACAATGTTGCCGCAATAGGCGACAGCGCAGGGCTTGCCTTCCTTCTGGTGATCGAGAGCGATCTTGGTGGCCTCTTCGAGAGAGTCGGTGCGGTGGCTGACCCAGCCCTGGGTGTAACGGGTCTCGATACGGGAATCGTCGACCTCGGCGATGATGGAGGCAGCGCCGGCGATCTCAGCAGCCTTGCCCTGAGCGCCGCTCATGCCGCCAAGACCGGCGGAGACGAACAGACGGCCGGCGAGGTTCTGATCGTTGGGGATGCCGAGCTTCAGACGGCCGGCGTTGAGCAGCGTGTTGAACGTGCCGTGGACGATGCCCTGGGGGCCGATGTACATCCAGCCGCCGGCGGTCATCTGGCCGTAGTTGGCAACGCCGAGCGCGGCAGCGCGGTTGAAGTTCTCCTGGTCATCGAAGGTACCGACCATCAGGCCGTTGGAGATGATGACGCGCGGAGCCATCTTGTGGGAGTGGAAGAGGCCCAGAGGATGACCGGACATGACGACGAGGGTCTGCTCATCGGTCAGCTGCTCGAGGTACTTCTTGATCAGACGGTACTGCATCCAGTTCTGGCAGACCTGGCCGGTCTCACCGTAGGTGACGAGCTCATAGGGATAGAGAGCGATGTCGAAGTCGAGGTTGTTGTCGATCATGACCTGAATGGCCTTGCCCTCGATGCACTTGCCCTTGTATTCGTCGATGGGCTTGCCGTAGAGCTTGCCCTCGGGACGGAAGCGGTAGCCATAGATACGGCCGTGCTCTTCGAGCTCCTGCGCAAACTCCTTGGCCATCTGCTCATGATGGTCGGGGTGGATGTAACGCAGGGCGTTCTTGATGGCGAGCGCCTTATCGGCCTCGGTCAGGTGGGATTCGCGGCGGGGTGCGCG
>DXMG01000076.1 GCA_019414325.1 Collinsella sp.
GAGATTGGTCAATCTCGGCCGACTATATTTGGCTAAATTATTCCGACGCTAACACTATAGGCGACGTCTTCCAGGGGGCGGCCTGGCAGCGATGCGCGACTGCATGCGCGTGGCCGGCTTCTGGCAGCTGAGGCGCCGCGTGTGCCAGCATCGTCTCGTCGGTCTTCCGCGCCAGGGACGCCGCCACCGCCGTGGACATGTACCACGCGGCGTGCGAGATGCTGGAGGGGTGCTGCCCGAGGGCGGCAAGGGTGCTCGAGGAGGTGAAGCCCAACGCGCTAGCGTACCTGGACTTTCCGCCGCCGCACTGGAAGCGCCTGCGCACCAACAACGTGCGAGAGTGCGCCAACAGGGAAATCAAGTGCCGCTCGCGCGTGGTGCAGGTATTCCCGTCGGAGAGTTCGCTGCTCAGGCTCGTGGGAGCCGTCATGTGCGACCAGGCCGAGACATGAGCCGGCTCGCGCTATTTCTCGGAGAGGAAGATGACCGAGATGCGCGACGCGGAGCTCCGGAGGGGCGCCTCGGGCTGTCATGACTGGGCCGAGCTGGGAGAGACTGCCAGGAAGATGGTCGAATCAAGCCTGGAGCTTGCCGACGGCGTGGAGACGGCCTAGGATATCGATAGATTCCGGTTCCTGGATACAGGGGCCAAAGTGTCCATTAGACCAACTATCGCGACACTACCCATGCTGCCTTCTTCCGCAGGAGCGACAATGTCAGCACTGGATACCAGCGTCTCTGTGGTGGTACTTTTCGTTCGCGGTACTCCCGATCATCTGAAACTAGTAGTTGCTAAGTCTTGCGACGAGCTCCTTGAAGGGGTTTGCTTGCCCAATATTGAACTGCCCCGTCCGCACGGACGCGTACTTAGAGGGATTGTTCTCAAGCCAGCTATTTATACAGTTAGTCAATAATTATTCCGTATATGAGAGCAGCTACCTCAGCGCCGGGGTGCCGTTGGGTTGGTAGAGCCAGACCTCGCTGCCCTCGGTCTTCTTGGCGCTGTGTGCGACGAGCGCCGGCCCCGACGCGGACGCGATGGCGTAGCCGCCCTCGCAGGCCGAGACGCGCCAGAGCTGCGAGGCGGAGCCGTCCGCCTTGGCCGGCACCGCCCGGTCGCCCGACTCGGTCAGCAGCGCGCCGCCCGAGGAGATCCTGTACAGGTCCGTCGCCACGTCCAGCTTGAAGGAGAGGGTGCCCGCGCCCGACGACAGCGAGCGCCCCGAGCCCGAGGCCGCGACGGTCATTCGGGAGTCGAGGGCGGACGCGATGCGGTAGGCGCCGTCGTCGACGGCGCGGGGCAGAGCCTCTATTTTGTATTCAGCTTTAAGTCGTACTTAGCGCTCCATTTTGTGTTCGATTTTTTGTGATGTTAGATGCCGCTGTAAACTTAACTTTGGTGCCGTAGTCTTTCACCCTCGCATATTCATCGCATACGCAATGATCCCGTTCTGAATCCCCGAGATGCTCGGCGGGAACGACTGGTTATCAGCATCAATGGAAAAGCTCTCTTCCTTGGCGTCCAGATGCTGCTGAATGCGGTCGGCATATTTCTCGGTCCATTCATCGGCCTTACCATTTCGTAAAAAGTAATTGTTAGACAGGTCGGTCGAGCGGTAGGCGTAGCCGGCCTTCTGGTAGCTAGCCGTGTGGTCGGAGTGGGCGATTGCCATGAGCTCGTCGGTCAGGCCAAAGTACAGATGGCGCTGGTCCAGGTCCCCGTACCAGTTGTCGCTGGTGTCGTCCCAGGTTAGGTCCATCTGGCACCATTTGCCGTCGATCTTTACGGCGTTCCAGGTGTGGCCGTTGCCGGTGATGCGGCCGTTGGCGATGCCCGCTGCGTTAAGGAGCTTGGAGTAGATGCGCTGGTAGCTCTCGCAGGTGCCCTGGTGGCGCGTGAGGCCGCTTTCGGCCGAGCACCAGTTGAGGCTGTGGTCGTACTCCAGCTGGTCGAGCGTCCAGTCGTGGAGCCACAGCGCCATGTCGTATTCCGAGCCGTTTGTCTGTTGCCTGCACAGGTCAACGGCACCGTTGACGATCTGCGTGACGCTCGGGCGGGCGGCGTCGTTTACGGTCACCTCCGCCGTGGTGCGCAGGTAGTAGATCCCCTTGTCGTTTTGGGGGTCGTTTCTGTCGTTGTCCATAAAGTAGAAGTAGATGCGGTATGTGCCCGATGCCGTGAATTCAAAGGTAAAGTCGCGGCCCGCGGCGCCCGGGCTGTAGTAGCTGGCCCATTCCGGGCGCGACGGGTCGCAGACGCTTTACTGGCTGCCGTCGTCCCAATAGGTGGGC
>DXMG01000077.1 GCA_019414325.1 Collinsella sp.
GCCAGACCGGAGGGGCGCCGGGGGCGGGAATCTGGGCGTACACATTTCCTACACAGTTTGGAATTCTCAGCTGTATTTACCAGTAATAAAGAGGGGACCTCGTTTCCGAGATCCCCTCCTCCGTCTATCTATAGAAATAGGCTTTCAAAGCCTTAGGCCAACAGCTTGCGACCGGATTCCTCGATCGCGTCAAGTGCTGCATCAGCCTCGGCGGCATCCGCGCCCTTAGCGAAGATGTACAGCTTAATCTTGGGCTCGGTGCCGGAAGGACGAACAATACCCTTGTTGCCGCCCTCGAGATCGAACTCAATGACGTTAGCCTTCGGCAGGCCGTTCACGCAGGTGTTGTAGTCCACGACGGCCTCAATCTTGGACCCAGCAAGCTCCGCAGGCGGGTTCTCGCGCAGACCGGACATGATGCCGGCCATCTTTGCCGCACCCTCAGCACCCGGATAGCTCAGCGAAATCGTCTTGTTGTGGTAGTAGCCATACTTCTCGTACAGCTCGTGCATCGCATCGGCGAGGTTCTTACCCTGGAGCTTGTAATACTGCGCCATCTGGCAAATCAGCAGCGAAGTGCTCACGGCGTCCTTGTCGCGCACGTGGTCGCCAGCCAGATAGCCGTAGCTCTCCTCGAAACCAAAGATAAAGCGATCGACTTCACCGGCATCGGAAAGCGAGGTAATGATGTCGCCGATGTACTTGAAGCCCGTCAGGCAGCGGCGGAGCTCAAAACCGTACTCGTCGGCCAGAGCGTCAACCATGGCGGAAGAAACGATAGTAGTAACGGCAACCTTCTTAGTGAGGTCCTCACCGCGGGCAGCACGGGTCTTGCAGATATAGTCGAGCAGCAGAACGCCCATCTCATTGCCGGTCAGCAGCAGATAGTCATCGCCATTTTTAACGGCAACGCCAACACGGTCGGCGTCGGGATCGGTTGCAAGCAGCAAATCAGGGTGAACCTGCTCGCAGAGATCGATGCCCTTCTTCATGGCCTGACGGATCTCGGGGTTAGGATACGGGCAGGTCGGGAAATCGCCGTTAGGCTCCTTCTGCTCGGGAACAACCGTGACATCGGTGATGCCAGCGCGCTCGAGCACCGTCGTGACGGGAATGAGGCCGGTGCCGTTGAGCGGCGTATAGACAAGCTTAAGCGGAGCGCCAGCGATCTCCTCGGCAGAAAGGTTAGTCACGCCGCGGGCGAGAACGGCGTCGTAATAACGCTCGAGGCACGAGTCATCGATCCATTTGACCAGACCCTGCTCAAGAGCCTCATCGAAGTCCATGGACTTCACGCCGGTGAACGTATCGGTCTCGGCGATAGCCTTAGAAATTGCATCGGCGGCCTCGCTGGTGATCTGGCAGCCGTCGGGGCCATAGGCCTTATAGCCGTTATAAGGCGCTGGGTTATGGCTAGCGGTCATGCAAATGCCACCGGAGCACTTAAGGTCGCGGACGGCCCAGGAGAGCGTCGGCACAGGAGAAATCTTGGAATACACGAGGGCAGTCACGCCGTTTGCTGCAAGAATGGCAGCCGTCGTCTTGACGAACAGCTCACCTTTATTGCGGCTATCGCGAGCAATGGCGACCGTCGGATGCTCGAAGGTCGCATTGAGGTAGTCAGCGAATCCCTGGGTCGCACGACCGACCGTATAGATATTCATACGGTTAGTGCCCGCACCGATAGTGCCGCGAAGGCCGGCAGTACCGAAGGCGAGATCCTGGAAGAAAGCGTCGGTGATGGCGTCCTCATCACCCTGCTCCTTCATCGTGTTAAGCTCAGCGAGGAGCTCCTCGTCCTTGACATTGGCAATCCAAGTATCAAGCAGCTCATGAACATCTGCCATGTGAGTCCTTCCGTCACAATCAATAAAACGACCCGTGTAAAAACAGGACAAGCGCAGCAGTGCGCTAAAGCAAATATTAGTCCATTGAGAACAGAGAACCGACCAAAGAACGGTGAACGTCTATATTCAGCGGTGGATGATTAAATTGATTTAATTGCATAAGAAATGTTACCCGTAAACGCAAAAAAGGGGGAGGCCGCGAGGCCTCCCCCTTCTTCAATCTCGATGACGGCTCGGTGCCGTCCACCGGTCAGCGGCGCCCTGGCCTCCCACGGGCTGGCC
>DXMG01000078.1 GCA_019414325.1 Collinsella sp.
GTGACGCACGCAGCGTCGATGGGCTTGATGGTGTGGATGTTGATGACGGCGGCGTCGATGCCCTCCTTGGCGAGCTTCTCCGCGGCGGCGAGGGATTCGCTGACCATCAGGCCGGTCGCGAAGATCGCGACATCCTTGCCCTCGCGCAGGACGTTGGCCTTGCCGATCTCAAAGGGCTTGACCATGTCGCCCTCGAACACGGGGGTGGCAAGGCGCGCAAGGCGCATGTAGACAGGACCGTTCATCTCGGCGATCGCCATGGTGGCGGCCTTGGCCTCGTTGGCGTCCGCGGGGCAGATGACCGTCATGCCGGGAATGACGCGCATGAGGGCGATGTCCTCGATGCACTGGTGGCTGCCGCCGTCCTCGCCGACGCTGACGCCCGCATGGGTCGCGCAGATTTTGACATTGAAGTGGGGATAGGCGATGGAGTTGCGAATCTGCTCATAGGCGCGGCCGGCCGCAAACATCGCAAACGAAGAGCAGTAGGGGATGAGGCCCATCGTGGACATACCGGCGGCGATGTCGACCATGTTGGCCTCGGCAATGCCGCAGTTGTAGAATTTTTCGGGGTGCGCCTTGGCGACCTTGCAGGTCTGCGTGGCGTTGGCGAGGTCGGCGTCGAGCACGACGACCTTATCATTCTTTTCGACCAGTTCGATCAGCGCTTCGCCGTAAGCCTGACGGGTCGCAATTTTATCAGCCATGTTCTTAGTCCTCCAATTCCTTCAAAGCCTGCTCGCGCTGCTCGGCATTTGGGGCCTTGCCGTGCCAGCCGACCTGATTCTCCATGAACGAAACGCCCTTGCCCTTGACGGTGTGTGCAAGGATGGCCTTGGGCTTGCCGGGCATGGTAGGCTTGGAGAGCGCGGCCTCGACGGCGTCGAGATCGTTGCCGTCGGGCAGCTCGACGAGGTCAAAGCCGAACGCGCGGAGCTTGGCGGGCAGATCGCCAAGGCTCATGACCTGGTCGTTCGTGCCGTCGATCTGTAGGCCATTGTTGTCGATGATGACGGTCAGATTGTCGAGCTTATAGTGCGCGGCAGCCATGTAAGCCTCCCAGATCTGACCCTCCTGGCTCTCGCCGTCGCCGACGAGGGCGAAGACCTTCGTATCCTTGCCGAGATGCTTGGCGCCCAGCGCCATGCCGACGGCGATGGACACGCCCTGACCGAGAGAGCCCGTGGAGGCGTCCACGCCGGGGACCTTCTTGGCGTCGGGGTGGCCCTGCAGGATGGAGTGCAGCTGGCGGAAGTTCGCATATTCGTCGCGGGAGATAAAGCCCTTAGCGGCGAGCACCGCGTAATAGCAGGGGGCGGCATGACCCTTGGAGAGCACGAAACGATCACGGTCGGGATCGTGCGGGTTCTTGGGGTCAACGCGCATATGGTTGAAGAAAACGCTGGTCATCAGCTCCACAGCGGACAGCGAGCCGCCGGGGTGACCGCTGCCGGCGTTGGCGGTCATCGTGATGATGTCGCGCCGCACCTGCCGGCAGATGGGGGAAAGCTCTTTTGTATTCATGGAAACCCTCCTTGAAAAATACATTTCATCAACTATTAAGTATATCGGATGAAGCCGGGAAAGTCAATTTTAATCCTCGTTCTTTTTCATCTTTACATGCGACAAGGGATTTGCCTTTGCAGCCACGCGCAGCGTGTCGTTATCAATGTGTGTGTAGATC
>DXMG01000008.1 GCA_019414325.1 Collinsella sp.
TTGCTCTTCATATGTTTGGCGCCCTGCACCATCGCCGGTCACTCCTCTACAACTCAAGTTGTCTAAACAAATAATAGCCGATTAGCGAGCTTCCACGCCGGACAACGCAGCTAGGACCGAAGCACCGCCTACGGTTCGAATCCTTGGAGACCCTCTACAGCGCTTCTTGCCATGGATATTCCTTTCCAAACATGCGATCGACTTCGAGCTGAATTCGCTCATCGTCGATTGCCGCCAAAGATAGCGCAAGCGAAATGTTGTCGACACGGGAGGAGTCGGCGAACACGGGCGCATAGCGCCACACTTGGATCATCGCCGTTTCGTTATCCGGCAACTCACCATCTGCGACTTCGAGGTCGCTCAGTTGACGCCATGCACTTCTTAAGACGGCCTTTTGTTCCATGCCCGGCGCAGCGAGCATCGAACGCGCAGCGAGCGCCGTCTCCCCGGCGTCAACAAGATAGTCGATCTGCTGCGTCTTCCTTGCAAAAAAGACCTTCGAGACAGGCGAGGAGAGCTCTGCCATGTGCTCGCTGAGCAGAAGATCAACGGCAACAGGGAACACGAAGACACGTCGCTCGCGACGCTCGCGTCTCGCGAGCCCCCTGTCAACAAGCTCGGTTATGGCCTCACTCGCGCGGCTTGCCGAGATCCCAAGCGCACGACAAAGGTCATAGGGACGATATGGCTCCTGGGCTGCTCCCCAGATTGCGGCAGCCTGTGCGTTGGGTGACATCTTGGTCGCGTGATTGCGAAACCGGGCACCGCCCCTCTCCGTGCAAGCTGTGCCCATAAATGGAAGAAAAGCCTGTCTACCGGGGCAAACAAACGGAATCCCTTGTGCAACCAATGCTTTGCGCTGACGTGCATCGGCATCAGGAAACGAAACGACAACAGGAGTCTCCGCGCGCAAGGCTAGCTGACTATAGACCCTCTTAGCCTCGGGAAGCCCGACGCCAGTAGGCAAACTTGCAAGCAAAAACGAAAAACCGTTTGTGTCAACAGCGCGGACCTCGATCGCCCGAAGATGCAGCGGCAAGCGTGCGGATCCAGGCCAAGTTTTGGTCTTGGCGGAGAGGCCTAGTGCTTCTTGTAAGTAGATTAGCGCTTCGTTCATTTCCATTATTTTCGTTCGATTCCAGTTTATATTGGAATTATACATAATTTTCGGAATTAACGAGATTCCGTTCGCGCCTAAGCCCATATTTGAGTTTTCAAAATGTCCCGGATCGGCGGGGCGATTCGGGATACAATGTCAATAGAAAACGACGCACCCCGCGTAAGTACTTAGGAGCGCGGGCGGCTTAGTTTTCTGGTTTTGTTAAATGCCCGGGATCCGACCCCCGGGCATTCTTATTTGCGCTTGCGGCGCAACTGCCTTCTACCGTCCGCACCGCGCGTGCGCCTACGGACCTTAATCCGAACCTCATACGAGTCAAGAAACGCGATGACGAACGTACCCGCATCGGACGGTGGAGGCTGGCTGCGTTATCCCAAAAAACGGGGCAGACTCCAGCGCGGAGTCTGCCCCGAAAAGAGAATGGCAAAGCAAGAACGTGGATGAACGAGAAAAGTGTCCGCAAGTCTCATGGCCATCACATCCCACCCGCCAAAGGGATGGTTGAATGAGCGTTACTCCTGCTCGGACTCCTCAGCCTGCTTACGGCTGCGGATGAGGTGAGCCACGCCGATGCACAGCACCGCGCCACCAGCGATCCAAGTGAAGGTCACACCATTGAGACCGGTCAGCGGGAGGCCGGAGCCCTTCTTGTTCTGGATGGTGACAGGAATCATGGTCGAATCAACATTTTTATCGAACTCAGAAGTGACCATATCAGAACTGTCTTTTACGGTAAGTTTTGTCAGTTTGCCGGTCGCCTTGTCGTACGTAGGCGTCACCGTAATGGTAAAGCTGATGGAGTTATAACCCGCGGGCGTCTCACACTCCGTAATCTCGTACTCACCTGCAACAAGACCAGGGATAAAGACCTTACTGGTAGTCTCGTTAGTCCTAAACACTCCAGCTTCGCCTGAATTGCTAGTGAGTCCACCAGTCTCCGTCAGCCATTCATCGCCAGTAACAGGAGTGGTACCCTCCTTGATCATTTTGACCTTAAAGCCGGCAACGAGCTTTTTATGTAAATCATCCGAAGCGGTCTTAGTGACATCGAGGCCAAAGACGTAGTCAGTGACCTTGTCCGACTCAGAAGTGCCCTTATCATTAGTCATGGGATTGTTGGAATAGACAAGCTTGACCTCATTGGTGTTGCCGGTGGCCGTGTATTCGGCATCGCTGGTGAGCTGAGCTTTGTAGGTCACGACCACCGTAGAAGCAGCATCGACACTAATCGGGTTTCCCTTAGCACTCTGAACCGCTTTAAGGTTATCGAAAGAAACCTTAAGGAGTTCAGTTCCAGTAGTCGCATCGTCAGTCACGGCCACATCGTAACCGCTGGCTTTATCGAATTTAACCTCGTTCTTTGTACCATTGTTAACGATATAGACATGCAAACCGTTCAGCGAGCCATCGGAGTTCTTTACAACCTTAAGACCCTTACTCAACGTATCTTGGAATTCATAGTAATAGGTATCGTACGAGGCAATATTGTCCGCAACGTGACCGGTCAGCCTGTAGTCGATATCCTGTCCGATCCAAGCATCACCGCTATTCTTCCAGTTTTTCTCTTCGACATTGGTAGCATCCGTACCAGCATTGTCATCGAGAATCTTCTTTTCGACCGTGGGAATGCTGGTCTTCTCGGTAACGACCACGGAATTACCGCCAACGATGGCAAAGATCGGGGAGGTGCCAGTGTTCGGCTTGGCTGAATCCGTAAGGTCATCAGACACGAACAGGTAATAGCCATCTCCGCTATCATCAGGGCGCGTCCACTCCTCGCCCGCCTTAAATGAGCTACCCACAGCGGTCTCATCTTTAGCCACAGCTTTAGCAATCGAATTCAACACGCTACCGGAAGCAACGCGCGTACCGCCAGTAGTTGCCGTGCTGGCAGAAGTGCCCGTTACATTTTGAAAAAGCCATTCAGCGACAACCTGAGCAGTGGCACTGTCGTCAAGCGTCTTGGCGTCATCCTTCTCCACAAGCTTTTTGTACTCGCCAGAACCCTGAATAGCAGCGATCACCTTGGAACTGACAGTACCATTTGCCCATTTGACATCGGAAGCAACCTTGCCATTGCCCTCCTCGTCAACGACTTTGGCCTTGAAGATCTGATAGGCCTTGAACGTATTGTCCTTGTTGGCGTCGTCGACCTTATTGATCGTGATGCTACCCTGGTCGCCCGCAGCAAACGCCATGGTCACCGGTGCCATGACTCCGCCGAAGCTCAGGGCCGCGGTGAGGCCGGCGGTTACTGCCAGACGTGCGATGTTCTTGCTCATGCTCATCTTCTTTTCCTCCGTTTTCCGGTTGGTTCTTATTCGATCGGTCATCATCTGTCTGTGTCTTAGCATTTACTTCGCTACGTCTCGCCCCGCTCTCTGTGGGGCTGCCAGCTACTCTTTATGGCTGCCACCTCCCCGCTTGACCAGGAGCGCGACCACAATGAGCGCGGCTCCGGCGACCGCTGCGGCGGCCGCGGCGTACATTGCCATATCGCCAGTCGAGGGCATAAAGCCTCCGGTGGTAATGCTAGGGGGTGTGCCGGTGGGCGTGTTAATGAGCGACGCCTCCAGGCTGCCCGTCGACCCGTCCGCGCTGTCGGCGCGCAGGGGCGACTCGGCCGTGATGGTGAGCTTGGGCTTGGCGGCGGCCACCTGGTCGACGTCCAGGCCCTCGGCCTTGACCGTCACGCAGCGCGTGCCCTCAAAGGCGGTGTAGCCCTTGGGCGCCTTGAGCTCGCGGACCTCCAGCTTGCCCGAGTCCACGCCCGAGACGGTCACGCGGCCGTCCTCGCCCGTGGTGACGGTGGCCTTGCCCTCCGCATCCCACGTGCCGTCGGCCGCTAGCGTGCGACCGCGGTCGTCGGCGATGCTCAGGACCGCCCCAGCAAGCGGCTTGTCGCCGTCGCTGCCGCGCTTGGTGAGCGCGAGATCCCAGGTGTAGGCGCACGCATCGTCGCTCGGCGTGCGGGTGAAGCCGGCGTCGCCGGACTGGTCGGCAAAGGGAGAGCGCGGGTAGCGCAGGTAGACCTCGTTGGGGTTGCCCTTCGCAATGCCGTGGTTGCACGCGCTGTTGAGCGGCGCATTGTACACGGCGACCACGCGGGCGCCCACGGTAAAGGCGTCGGCCCCACCGAGCGCGGCGATCAGGTCGCCGGTGCGCACGGTGAAGGTTCCGTCCGCCGCTACCTTGGTGGCGCACTGGGCCGTGATGTCGGTCCAGCCCTTCGCGGCCTTGGTGCCGGCGCGTCCGTCCTTGCCGGTGGCGACGGCGTCGAAGCCGCCGTCCGCTCCCGCCGCCACGTACACGTGCATGCTCGCGGCGACCTTGGAAGGGTCGAGCCCCGCGCTCATGGTGTCGACGAACCGCACCGTATAGGTGTCGTAGGCCGTGAGGCCCGCCGGGACCATGGCTGAGAGGCGCCAGTACAGGTCGTCGGCGACCGTGGCGTCGGCGGCCTTCTGCCAGGCGGCGGTACTGTCCTCCAGCACGTGCTTGGCCACCTTGGGCGTCGCGGCCTTGGGCTTGACGGTGACGGCGCCGCCGCCGACCAGAACCATGATCGGTGCGGTGCCGGCCTCGCCCTGGGCGATGGCGTCGTCGTCGGCGACGATGAGCCAGTAGCCGCAGGGCAGCTTGGCCGTCGTGTCCGCGTTAAGGGCCACAGACACGGCGCCAGAGCTCTGGAGGGAACGAGCGAGCTGTGCGCTCAGCGCGCTCGTAAGGTGGGAATCGGTGTTGAGCCACTCGGCAGCTTCCTGCGCGGTGGTCTGGGAATTGGGCATGCCGGCGCTGTGCAGCACAGGCAGCGCGGCGTCGCGCACGGCGTCGCTTGCCCAGACAAGGTCGGTGGCGATCTTGGCATCGTTGTCGTCATCGACGACGTTGGCGCTAAAGATCTGGTAGGCGTCGTAGCTGCGCGCCACGGTGCCTGTCACCGTAATGGATCCGGTCGCGCTCGGTGCGGCCTGCGCGGATGCGGGGAACACAACCGCGCAGATGCCGATCAAGAGGGCAAGCAGCGCAAACAAGATCGGGAAGGAGCAAACTTTCTTATTCACGACGCTCATCTCCCCTCGCGCTCGCCTTGCGACGAATGTGCATCCAGGCCGCAGCAGCGCAAAGCACCGCCGCGCCGGCAAGGTACGTCAGAGTAACGCCCGACATACCAGAAAGGGGCAAAGAGGTGGAGTAAGTGTTGGTGAAGGTGGGGGTGGACTCGGGCTTGGTGCCGTCGAAGTTGACAGGATGCTGGTCTTTCGTGGCGATATCCTTGCCGTCGGCGTCCTTGATCTTGGTGTAGGTCACCGACTCGGCCTCGATCGAACCGTCCTCCTGGTCCTTCATCCTGACATCAAATCGATAGACCGACTTGTCGTACTTATATTGCGAGAACCACGAAACCTCTGCACTCTCGCGCACGTAGTACGTAAAGTCTTTGCAAGCACCACGACCCGGATCATCGGATTCCTTCTGCTTCAAGTCTTTAAGGCCGTACTCAATATTGGAGAAATAAAGCTTCTGGGGATTGTCGCCGCCGGCTTTGGTCGTAACCCTCTCGGCATTATTGAACTTATCGTTATCCGCAAACTCGAGCGTGAACTCCTTCATCTCGCCGCCCTTGACGACCTTGGTTGCCGCAGGCTTCCAGGAGCCAAGAGAAGTATAGGGCTCAATTTTGTTGATAAAGGTAGGGTTATCATTGTCACCGATAACGACCGTAGTCGTCGTGTCATCCGACGAGTTGTTATCCGATGGACGCGTAACGGAGTAGTTCGCGCGATCAAGTTCTACGAAATCCTGATTCCCCTCGGCCTTTTTAGAGACGGTGACTTTATTCACCTTGTAATAATTAATAGGAATCGACATGAGATGGTCAGTTTTGTATGAATTGCTATCGACTGTTGCCACGATCTTGTAAATGGTCTTATCGAATTTGGTATCCAATTCGTTGTCGCCGCTGATGGGCTCCTCAACTAGATAGAAAACATACAGCCCCGAAGAATAGTCCTTGCCAGAGTCGAAGGTGATACTGCCGGTTGACGGATCAACAGTTGCCTCACCTGCAACGATGCAATCGCCCATATCAATTGTGCCGTCATCTTTCCAAGAAGGTGCTGTATCGCCATCCTGACGCAGCAGCATAAACTTGTATCCGTGTCCGCTAAGGCTTTGCGAGACATCATCTTTTTTAAGCACCTTGGTGGCGATGAGCTTCAAGTTCGGATAAACGCTCAGCTCAGCGACCTCGCCAACGGTAAGATCGCCGTTGGTCATGATGCCGCCGCCATGGGTGTACGAGTAGTTGCCACTGATGATGGTCGTAGCTACCGCTTGCGCCTTTTCTACGGCCTTGTCAGTCGGATGGGCCTCCAAGCCGAACATGTACTTAGCCTCGGCACCGCCATTAGGATCGATGGTGATTTTCTGGCCATCGCAGGTACCCTTCCAGCCCGCAGAGCCATTGCCGAGCATCTTGCCGAGAACGACTGCGACCGTATTTTTGCTGTCATTTTTGCGCACGAGGAAGAAATCCTTGTGGCCGGCAGTTTTGAAGGTATCGGTAATGTAATCAGGATTACTGTCCTCATCCTTGCCATTACCACCGGCAGACATGTGATTACCATCACCATGATCCGTATTGTTATAGATTGCGGCACCATTTGAGTGCGAGACAATCGTCTCGCCCGTAGGGCAAGCACCAATGCCGCCACCCCAGCCGCCAGCTTCATTCTGAGTGATCAGCGTCCTTACGATGTTGAGCTTACCGCCCTTCTGGATAAAGATGCCACCGCCGCCCCAGTCGCCACTACGGCCGTCAGTGCTGCCCGTCATGGTCTTGTTGTTGGTGATGTAAATCTTGTTGGGCGTGTCCGACTTAGTCCCAATATCGCCGGTAGTACCGGTGGAAATACGGAGACCACCGCCCTCAGCGTTTACAGATTTGTTGTCGGCAATCGTGCCGCCTGTCATTTTAAACGTAATCGCCTGGTTCCAGAATCCAGCGTAGATTCCGCCACCGGCCTCTTTGGAGTAATTGGCAGTAACGGATCCACCCGTCATGGTTAACGTCCCTCTGTGCGTGCATGCAATTCCGCCGCCGCCAAGCAGACCGAAGTTGTAAAGATTGGAATCAGTAATCCAAGCGTCAACTCGATTGTTGGTAATATTGGCAGATCCGCCGATGGTGACGTTCGCGCCCTTGGTATAAATACCGCCACCGTATCCGCCGTCTCCGGTGTCACCGCCGCAGCTGTTGCCGCCGATGCCCTTAGCGTACGTAGCGTTACCCGAGATGACACCGCCGGAGAGATCCAACGTGACACCGCTATCGGCAAAAATGCCACCACCGGAAGCAGCCTTATTCGCTGCGATCACGCCGTCGGTCATGTTGACCGTGACTTTCGCGCCGTTTACGCACAGGCCGCCGCCCCAGCCGCCATGTTGCTGATTGAGATTCGCGCCAGTAATAAAACCGCCATTGATATTCACCTGAGTTTCATTGCTTTTCCCCTCGGCAAAGATGATATGACCGTTGTTGGCCAAATCCCTCGGTGTCGTGATCATGCCACCGTTGAGGTTAAGCGTGCCGCCATCCGCAACAGAGATGACCTGTTGGACCGAACCCCTGTTGGATGCAGCAACGATTGCGCCGAAACCGCTGACGACATGCTCAGTCGTGGTTTCAGTGGTGGTGGTGCCAAGGGTATCTGCGTTAGGCGCGCTCGTGGTTTCATAATAGGTTAAGCTCTGAGGAGTACCTTTGTTGTCACCGGTCCATGCCATAGTTGCAAGCTTGCCAGGATTGTTATCAACGACCGAAGGTGTATCGCTAACATGGGCAGAGTCTTCAACGGTAAGCGCACCGCTCTCTACCGTAATGAACGTGTCGTTATTACCAACGCGGTAATAAAGCTTGCGACCCGCAAGGTCGATTGTAGTATTTTGCCTGATAGTGATTGGCACACTTGAACTAATGTCAGCCTTAAGACGTAGTTTATCGGGTTTAGTCGGGGCGTTAAGGTACGCTGTCAGGTCTCCGTCACTCGCCAGCAGCGTGTACCCATCCTTATCTTTTTGAAGTCCCGAAACCTCACCTTCATTTGCAACAGTAGCGACCTTATAGACAGACTGTCCATCATCCGCGGGCTGCGCAGCGCTCTCGGCTCCCGTGTCATCAGACGACGGGGCCGTCCTGAGAGCATCGTCGCCGGTCTCGTCGCCCTCGGTCTCGTCGCTATCCTGGTTTTCGGCATCCCCGCCAGTAGTGTTGCCTACATCAGTAGACTCACTTGAGGAACCCCCCCCCATCACAGTTTCCTCGGCAGAAACTGTCTGGGCATCGTTGGCAATGGCCTGCGAGATCGGAGGCATGACGAGCGACAGTACCAGGCTCAACACGGAGGCTCCGCACAAAACGCCTGCCAGTACACGGCGCGTCGCTTTATTACTCTGCTTAGATTTGTCCGAATTCGCTTTCATCGATGTCTCCTCCCCAAGAGACCGCGATCTTGCTCTTTCCCTATCAAACGTATCTGCGCAATCTGTAATTGCGCTCGCGTAGTAATACTATTGTAATTATTGTTTAAACATCTGAGCAACAAAACCGACATTTTTATGGCAAGTTCTCAATTCTCTTGACATTTACTCAGATTTGCCTTCGTTTATTCGCTATCTATTTTTTGTTTCTGCTGGTAATTTAGTTGCCTATTATTATTTAATGGCATTAGTTTTATTTGCACAACATTTTGCTCAAGAGCGAACATCCTGTGAACGGTCGAAAATCGACCGTGAGCGGTGACTCATTAACCGGAAGGAATACCCTACCAAATTGATGAGAATATCTTTAACCCATCGGTGGTTAGAAGCATGATGTTCTGACGACCATATTTGAATTTGCGCGCAGTTTTTAGGCATCAATTCGCCCAAATCGCCTGAGGCTACCGCAAAGGGGCCTGCTCCCTTTTGCGGTGGTTCTCCCCCAGCGCTACAGCAGATGCTCCTCGATAAAGATCGCGATGCCGTCTTTGTCGTTACTCGCGGTTACAAAGTCGGCGGCGGCCCGGGTGGCGTCGCTGCCGTTTGCCATGGCCACGCCCACGCCGGCGTCGGCCACCATGCAGGTGTCGTTGTCCGCATCGCCAAACACGCAGATGTCCCGGAGCTCCATGTCGTTGAGCTCCGCCACGCGCACAAGGCCGCGCGTCTTGGACACGCGCGGATCCATGAACTCGTAGAGCCGCTGCGTGGTTTGCAGAGCCGCCGCCTTAACAGTGTTATCGGCAAACGTCGACGCCCGCTCAATCACCCGCGGCATTACCTCGGGCGCCATGGTAAACATCACCTTGGGCTGCGGCTCGCGCAAGAACTCGGCAAAATCGACCACCTGGTAGGACACGCCGTCGACGCGCGACAGGTGCTCGACGCACGCGTTGCTCTCGGGCACGTAGAACACGCCGTCTCGGGGGCAGACGGGCGTTGCCGGAAGGTCCGCCATGTGCTTGCAGATGCGCGCGATAGTCTCGCCCGGCAGCGGATAGCTCAGCTCGTTGATGTTGTGCGCGCGGTCGATGACCTCGGCGCCGCCGCAGCCCACGAGCACGTCCACCAGGCCTTCGATGCCCCAGAGCTCGTACATGGCCTCGGTCGCGTGGGCGTCACGCCCGGTGCACAGGCCAAAGAGCACGCCGCGCTCGCGCAGGGCGCGGATCGCCGCCGCGGTACGCGGGGACACCGTGTGCTGGCTCGTGAGCAGCGTACCGTCGATATCGCAGAACACGGCTTTGATGTGGCTGAAGGTGGTGTCCATGGGGGCCTTTCTGGGTTGTGCGGCGGTGTGGGGTGTATTCGCAAACGGCGTACATGGTATACCAAGGCGCAAGCCGTTGGGACCCGATCACCACAAAGGCGTCTGGCCCCTTTATGGTGGCTTGTGGTGCTCGGGGCTCAGCGCAATCCATCACAACATTCGACGTTTTTCGGCAAAATCGCGATTTTCATCGAATGTTGTGATGGTTTTTACTGCCTTGCGGCACGATCAAAATGCCGGCGTCCAAACAGCAGCAACGCCGCGGGAACTGCCGTCACGACCATGCCCGCCCCTACGAGTGTCTGCTGCACGCCAAATGTCGCCGCCAGCCACGGGGCAATCGCCAGCGGGGCCACGCCGGCGAACATATTGCCAAAACCCATGACCGAGTTGACGCGACCAAGCTGCTCGAGCGGAGCCGTCGTTTGCACGATCGTGTTGTGGAGCGGGTTGACGACACCCCAGGCCACGCCCAGGGCAATCTGTCCGACGAGGGCTACGCCCACGTACGGTGTCCCCACATAGAGCAAACTTCCCAGACCCACGGACATGAGCGCCAAGAGCAGCGTTTTTAGGTTTACCAAGTGCGGCGGCAAGCGGAGCGCGACCACGGCGCCCAGCACCGCGCCCACGCCCGAGGCCGACGAGAGCCAGCCCATCCACTCAACGCCGACGCGTAGGACATCGCGATAGAAAAACGACTCGAGCGGATCGAAGGCTCCGTAGCCAAAGTTCGAAAGAAAGATAATGCAGAACAGCAGGGTGAGGACGCTATTGGTAAAGACCGTCTTGATGCTGGCTGCGAAGGTGGCGCGGGCGGACGTGCTGGGGTTGGAGCTTTGTCCCGCACGCTCCCCTTCCTCTGCCGAATCGGCATCCGCATGCCCGGCGACATGGCTGGTCTGCGGCCTAAAGCCCCAACCGACGACGAACGCCAGCACGGTAAAGAGCATCATGAGCACGAACACCGCGCGCGACGACGCAGCCGCCGCGACAAAGCCGCCCAGCATGGGGCCAACGATAATACTCACGTTTGAGAACATGGCAATGGCGGAGTTGATGTCTTTGAGCTCGACAGGATCGTCGGTGAGGTAGGCCGGATAGGACGTGGCAATGGGCTGAGCGAATCCCATCGTAAAGCCTAGGAACACCGCGCCGAGCAGGACGACGCCGGTCGCGCTACCAAAGGCGATGATTGCCGTGCCAGTTGCGAGAGCGCCGACGATGCTCAGCAAGAAATGGCGGCGCGGACCCCAGGCGTCAAGCGCCGCGCCACCCGCAAAGGATCCCAGGATCACAAAAACGTTCATAAAGAGCACTGCCAGCGATGTCGCAACGACCGAAGCGTCGTCCGCATAGGTGAGCGTTCCGATGACGCCGATAAAATAACTGGTCTGAAAACCGGTGTAGATGAGAAAGCGCATCGCCACCAGGCGTTTAGCCTGCGCGGACAGCGATGAGCGGACTTTTGGGAATACAAGCGTGGGCATGGGTGCTCCTAATCGCATACGAATAGCGGGCAGCGGCCATTCATCCGCTGTCCATTGGCTCAATCTATCCGTATGCCTGACTAGGGTCGCATCGAACCCCTTCCGTCTTTCCGCCCAGCATGAACTACTTGGTAGATTGTAAGGCATGTCCCAACCATCTACCAAAGCAAAAACCACCACAAAGGTGCCTGACCCCTTTGTGGTGGAAATGGCGTTTGCCCAGATAAAACCTGCCAAAACAAACCTGTCCCTTTTTGGCAGGTTTTAGGCCAGATGGTCTTGGATAAGATCGCAGATGGCTCGGGCGTCGTTGATGTTGATGGCTCGGGTCGCGAAGCCGGCATCGAAGGCCTGGCGTGCAAGGGCCTCATTGCAGGCAAGGGCCAGCGTGTGGCCATCGACCAGGTCGAGCGAGCTCTTGCCGCGCAGACGGTCGACACCGGAGCGCGCGACAACGATGTTGTCGAAGCCCTCGGTCTTGTAGCCCTCAATGATCACCACGTCGACATCGTTGTAGCGCGACAGCAGCTCGCGCGCGGGCATCTCGTCCTCCTCGCGCGTGTCGGCGTACTCCGCCCAGCGCGTGGCACAGATGAGGCCCACGTGCTTGGATCCGGCCTGGTGATGGCGCCACGTATCCTTAGCGGGCACGTCGATATCAAAGCCGTGATGCCCGTGATGCTTGAGCGAACCCACGCGCAGACCGCGGCGGGTGAGCTCGGCGATAACCTTCTCGACGAGCGTGGTCTTGCCCGAGTTTTGGTTGCCGATAAACGCGATCGCGGGGACGGCCGGAGTGGGAGCTGCGGGCGCGACGGCGGCAGGTGCGTTCGCGGGTGCGGCACCGTCAGCGGCCACGGCCTCAGTAGCAGCGGCCTGGCGCTCGGCGCGGTCCCACACACCCGAGCGGCCGCCTTCCTTGTGCAGCAGGCGAACGTCAACGATCTCCATGCCGCGATCGACCGCCTTGCACATGTCGTAGATGGTCAGACACGCGGCACTCGCGCCGGTCAGCGCCTCCATCTCAATACCCGTCTTGCCCGTCACGCCCGCCGTAACCAGTACGTGAAAACCAACCTGCCCGTCCGCGCGCGCCGGCGCCCAGCCCTCGGGCACGTCATCGGCCGGCGTCCCCGCCGGAGCGATGGGCGCAATGTCGCACTTGCTCTTGGTAATGAGCAGCGGATGGCACATGGGGATGATGTCGCTTGTGCGTTTGATGGCCATGATGCCCGCCACGCGCGCGCATGCGAGCACATCGCCCTTTTTGGCGCGGTCCTGCAGCACCATGGTCTGCGTCTCGGGGTGCATGAGGATGGTGCCCTCGGCGATGGCAATGCGATGGGTCTCGGCCTTGTCGGACACGTCGACCATGCGTACCTCGCCCTTGGCGTCCACGTGCGTCAGCTCGTCGCGACGGGCGTCGCGGGCGGGCTCGGTGGCAGCACTGGCAGACGGCTGTGCGGACGCGTCGGCGTTGCCAGCATTCGCCGCAGCCGTGACTTTGTGGGCAGACATCGCGGCCCTGCGAGCGGCCTTGGTGGCATCGGCGTACCTGCTCTTGGCCATATGATCATCCTCCGATTTGGGACATAAATCGTTGCGTGCCCTCAATTATCGCGTGTTCCTGCGGTTTGTGGGCGACGGCATCGCGCCAAATCGAAAGTACCTGCATATCATCACCACGGCGTAGGGCGTCGCGCACCGAATATTCGGCATCGCTGAACAGGCACGGACGCACGTTGCCATCAGCCGTCAGGCGCAGACGGTTGCAATTCGCACAAAAATGATTGGACATGGCGCTGATGAAGCCAACCGTTCCCGCCGCACCCGAAAAGTGCCAATAACGTGCGGGGCCCGCGCCGGCAGGAGCGTCGTTGATGTCAAGCGGCTCGAGCTCGCCCAGACCCACCGCGGCGGCCCCGGCATTGATGCGCGCCCGCAGCTCGTCGCTCGGCACGGTATCGCTCGCGTCCCACAGCTCGGGATTGAGCGCGGGCGCATGCGGGTCCACAGCGCAATGCGAGCTCGTGCGCTCATCGCCAATGGGCATGTATTCGATAAAGCGCAGGTGGATGGGGCGGTCGAGCGTGAGCCGTGCAAGGGCCGCCACATCCTGGTTGAGCCGGCGCACCGCAACGCAGTTGACCTTAACGGGCTCAAAGCCCCAAGCCAGCGCCGCGTCGATGCCAGCCATGGTCTGCTCGAGTCGACCCAGGCGCGTGATCTTTCCAAAGAGCGTAGGGTCGAGCGTGTCGAGCGAGATGTTGACGCGGTTAAGCCCGGCATCTTTGAGCTGCGGCGCCAGCTTGGGCAGCAGGGCGCCGTTGGTGGTGAGCGAGATGTCCTCGATCTGCGGAATCGCGCGGATATCACGAATGAGCGGAATAATACGGCGGCTGACCAGCGGCTCGCCACCCGTCAGGCGCACGCGGCGAATGCCCTCCCCCGCCACTAAGCGCACAAAGCGGGCGATCTCCTCGGCGCTGAGCAGCTCATCGTGCGCGCGGGGCGCCACGCCATCGGCCGGCATGCAATAGATGCAGCGGAAATTGCACTTGTCGGTAACGGCAATGCGCAGGTAGTTAATGTCGCGGCCAAAGCCGTCATGTTGCACGTGCCCGTCCACGCAGCCCTCCCCTCACGCAGTGTTTATTCTTCGGAAAACATAATACCCCACGGAAGAATCATGCCGACACCCGTACGACAGGACAGGTTGCTTTGAGCAAAACGGACTTTCCAAGCCCATCCTCAACACAGACCATCACAACATTCGATGCTTTTCCCGATTTTGGCAAAAAACGTCGAATGTTGTGATGGTTTGCCTGCCCACGGCACCCCGCAGAAGGGCCAAAGCGCCCCTAAAGGCCACCGTCCCAGTGCCGAATCACGAATTCTCGCAGGTCGTTCTGACGTTTCTGGAACGCTTCGCTTCGGTCGCACTTAAGGCCCATAGCGAGCGCGATGGCGTTCATCGCCCGGTGCAATTGCAGCTGATGGGCAAATTGAGTCCCGGTGAGGACGATCATCCTAAAGCCCAGCGCGCTCAGCACGGCCATACGCTCCGCGTCCGACGCGCTGCGCTGTTTATCAAGATGGTCCGAGCCGTTGTATTCAATCCCCGTACCGCTCGCAGGCGCATATACGTCAATCTCGAAATACCCAGC
This sequence comes from Collinsella sp., assembly GCA_019414325.1. Classification (GTDB taxonomy): domain Bacteria; phylum Actinomycetota; class Coriobacteriia; order Coriobacteriales; family Coriobacteriaceae; genus Collinsella. The sequence goes on from DXMG01000008.1 coordinate 14,590, forward strand.
CTTTGCGAGATATTTGAACTCGCTGGGAACATCTACCCGATGGTTGAGCTCGATCTTGGCGTATCCCAGCCCGCCTTGAGAACGTTTTGCTACGACCATGATTGCAGTGGCCGTCTCCATGGGCGACCGCGCGCCATCGTGCACGCGCTTGAGCACGGCGGCCGCGCGTATAGCCCCCTGACGAGATCGGTTCTCATTGCAATAGGCAATCAAGTCGGCAACGGTATACCTCTGCCCCATCTCGATATAATCGCCTGTCGACAGATGATTCAAATGGTATCGAGCGCAGATTTCGTAGCCATATTCCAGCTGCTCGGGCTCACTCATCCACGAGCCCGCCTGGACAAAGCACATGACCTCATCAACCACCAGAAGGCCCTCTGCCACCTCGATAAGATGGCCTGGAGGTACCGGCGCTCCAAACACGTGGCACCTAAATCCAGCCGGCGTCGAGCGCTCAAAATCGAAGTTGACGAGCGTGTCGATATGATCGAGCTCTTCTCGTGGAATACCAAGCGCAACCAGATAGTCGGTAACGATCCCAACTGCCGTTGAAGCCCTCAGCCCCTTGGCATCGAGTCCCAATTCGGACAGGCTCGCGGTCGGCTCCGCCTCGTTAGCAAGCGAGTCCTCATCGCATAGGCTGCTTGCTCGCGAGAGCGGCTCGGACGGGCGCGCCACGTTGTGGTACAGCCAGGCAGTCTTATGGGACAGGACGATCGGCAGGTCCATGAGCCCTCCAATGGAGTCGGATAACCAACCTTATTCCCCCGCTCACGGGTCCGCACACCTTCGTGCGCAAGAAAGCGAATCCACCCGATCGAGTGGCAGAAAAACCATCACAACATTCGATGCTTTTCCCGTTTTTGGCAAAAAACGTCGAATGTTGTGATGGTTTGAGGCGAGGTGAGGGGCACGGAGGGTCAAAGCATCGTGCTTGGAGCGTGACTTTTTCGCCCCGCTGCCAACACAAACCTTGACTCTACAATCGTTATAGGGTTTTCACTACACTGGTACGTAAACAAACCCAGCCAGAAAGCCCCACCTATGGAACACGACCTCACACGCGGCAATGTCCTTAAGACCATCGCGGTCTTTGCCCTGCCCTATATGCTCTCGTACTTTTTGCAGATGCTCTACGGCATGGCCGACCTGTACATGATGGGACAGTTTAGCGGCGCCGCTGGCATCACCGCCGTGGGCAACGGCGCGCAGACGCTCTATATCATTACCGTGACGCTCGTGGGCCTGGCCATGGGAACGACGGTTATCGTCGGCCACGCCGTGGGCTCGCGCCGGTTTGACCGCGCCGAGACCGCTATCGGCAATACCATCACGCTCTTTATGGGTGTCTCGGTGGTACTGGCCGCTGCCTTGCTCGCACTGTGCCCGCAGATCGTGGCGCTCATTGGCACGCCGGCCGAGGCGGTCGAAGGCACCGCCGCCTACCTGCGCATTTGCTTTATCGGCATTCCCTTTATCGCCGCGTACAACATCCTCTCGGCCATCTTTCGCGGGCTGGGCGATTCGCGCTCGCCCATGTACGTGATTGGCGTGGCATGCATCATCAACATCGCGCTCGACTTTCTGTTTATCGGCCACATGGGGCTCGGCCCCGTAGGCGCGGCACTCGGCACAGTCATCGCGCAGACGGCGAGCGTGGCTCTCGCGCTCGTGTGGCTCAAGAGCCGCCGTACGCACATTCACCTCAAGCGCAGCGACCTACGCCCCCAGCCCGAGGTGCTCGGCAGCATCCTTAAGATCGGCGTGCCCGTAGCCGTGCAGGACGGCTGCATCCAGGTGGCGTTTATGTTCATCACCGTCATCGCCAACCACCGCGGCCTGGTTGATGCCGCCGCCGTAGGCTTGGTCGAAAAGATGATCAGCTTTTTGTTTATCGTGCCGAGTTCCATGGGCGCTACCGTCAGCGCGCTCACGGCGCAAAACGCCGGCGCAGGCAAGGGCGACCGCGCGCGCCAGGTGCTCAAGGATGCCATGACCATCTCGGTGGTGTACGGCTGCCTGATCACGGTGCTGATGTGGCTGGTGGCGCCGGCGTTTATCGGCTTTTTTGCCAAGGACCCCGCGGTGGTCGCCGCCGGCACCGGCTATATGCGCAGCTATATTTTCGACGCGATTTTTGCCGGCATCCACATTTGCTTTAGCGGCTTTTTCGCTGCATACGGCAAGAGCTACATCGGCTTTGCGCACAACGTGCTGGCCGTGGCGCTCATTCGCGTACCCGGCGCATGGCTGCTGTCGAACGCCTATTCCGACACGCTGTTCCCCATGGGTATCGCCTCGCCGTGCGGGTCGATTCTGTCGGCGGCCATCTGCGTGATTGCATTTACCGTGCTCAACCGCCGCGGAACTTTTGACAAGCTGATGGCGTAGCGGGGCAACGCAGGCCTAGCGCCTCTCCCCTGTTTTACCGAAAGGAGCGGTCCTGTGACCGACATGCCAAGCGAACACACCGAGGGCCTGCTCCGCATTGGCGAGGTGGCGCGCTTGCTCAATTTGAGCGTGGGCACACTGCGCCATTACGAACAGATGGGGCTATTGGAACCGGCATATGTCGATCCGACGAGTGGGTACCGCTACTACGGATCGCGGCAGCTCTCCACCCTCAACACCATCAGCCACCTGCGTGTTCTCAACTTGCCGCTCGCACAAATCCGCGAGTTTGTGACAACGCGCGATGTGAACCTCATGCAGCGGCAGCTGGCTCAGCAGCAGGAGCTCATCGAGCGCAAGCGCAGCGAGCTGGAGCGCGTGTCGCGCAAGATCGATAACCGACTTGCCCTGCTGCACGATGCCCTAAACACCGAGCTCGATACCATTTGCACAATCGATGCGCCCGAGCTTCACTGCGCCGTGCTGAGCGAACGCGTCAACCCTACCGACGCATATGCGCTGGAATGGCAGATTCGTCAGCTGCAGAAGGGTCAGCACGAGACCTTTGTCTTTCTGGGCAACTTGGGCGTCGGGATCGCGCCCGAACGCCTTGCCGCCGGCGACTTTGATGGCTACGACGAGGTTTTTCTGCTGCTGGATGACACGGACGATTACCTGGGCGATGTCGAAGTACGTCCCGCCGCGCGGTGTCTGACGGTCAGCTTCCGCGGCACGCACGGTCAGGCGGCCCCGCGCTATGAGCGCTTACTCGATTACATGCACGAGCGCGACCTGTCCCCCGCCGGTCCCTCGCGCGAAATCGCCCTCATCGACGACATCATCAGCGACGATCCGGGAGCGTATGTGACGAGGATCGCGATACCGGTCCGCTAATCACTACCATTTATCGAGCAATTCCATCCATTTACCTTAATCCGAATTAGATTGTATTTTGTAGCAAATAAAATGACAGCATATTGCCCCCCATAGGCAGGAGACATTATGCCCAGAGTTCAATCACGTCGCTCGTTTCTTCTCGGCCTAGCCTCGATCATTGGCTTATCCGCGTCACGCCCAACAAGAGTATTCGCTGCCGACTCAAACTCATCCGTCGCTTTTACATCAGACCTAGCACAAGACTACGCGCTTTCCCTGTTGCCCATCGTCGACGGATCCGCGAACTTAGAGATCGAGCAAATCGTTCCCGTATGCCAACAAATCGGCCTTATCTGTGGCTATGAAATCAGTGTCACAAGGGAAGGAAGCCCTTACGGTTATTTAATACTTGACGCATCATATCCTGGGCTTCTGAAGGAGATAACCCTCGGCGATACCATTCTTCCGATTTCAGCTTCTCTATCAAACGCCATTTCAACTTATTCCGGCCAACAGGCCACAAACCCAACCGTACTGATTTCGTACAACGATATTGAATATGGAACTTTGGTGCCAGGAACTAGAGACTGTGTAACCAACTATAACAATATACGGTCTGTCCCGATTGTCACCGAAAAGGGTATAGCACCTCAAAGCAATAACCCAACTTCATGGGATGCAGTCATTATCAATGAAGATGACTTGATGTTGCATTTCCAAATAGACGATTTAAACGGAATACCGTTCCGAGGAGTCTCGGAATCATTAGTTGAAGCCCGCACTAATAAGTATGCATGCGTCGTTTCTGCCTTGTACGCTGTATCAATGCATTACGGTCTCACCAGTTCAAACGCTAATCAATTTAATCCCGATTATTATAAAGAAATATGGAACGTCACTGGCACAACAACGTATAAGACCAATGATCAGGGCGTCGAGTACGGAAGAACGATCATCCCAGATGGAATTGTTCCGTTTAAAAGTCTTGCCGCTCAAAAGGGTAGAGCACTTAATACTCAATTTTTCGGTTATCAGCCTCAATTCGCTCAGTACAGAGCAACTATCGATCAAGGGAATATCGGCTTGTATCATATGTGGATCAACAGCCGAAACAGTGAAGGATCCGTCGAGCTATCAGGTCATACAGTCACGGTAACTGGCTATTTTACTGGGCGTAATGGAAGCTCTGGCATCGAACTGCAGTGGCTCGAAGTATTCGACGGATGGAACACTTATCCCCGAGCGATTAACTATGCAACGCCCAATATGGTCAAATTGAACGGAACAGTCTTTTGGTAGACCGGATGGCACCATCAAAATGCTATGGCACCACAGCCTTTGCCCTGGTTACGATATTGGTGATTTTCGCTATGTTTGCATCCGTTTCTTCATGCACAGATAGAGCCCACTATAGCGGAGGAGATGATTACCTTGTCTTTGGAGCCGGCAGCGTTCATTCTATTGAGGGAACGGAACTCGTAATCCAAACAGACAACAGTCCCCGCTACACCGACGCTGGAAAGCAAACCCGGATTACATTCCCCTCATCTGGCCGAATCAAAGACAAGCTTTCCCAAATCAAAGTTGGGACAAGAGTTTCCTACTCACGCTTTGACTCGGTAGACGCATCTGGATCATACGAGGGAAACGATATCGAAATTGAACAGGCAAACACTATAAGGAGATGTTGAGGAACTGAGCCTCTGCGCAGTTCCTCAACAAATCATTATGCCTCCGGGACCCTACCCGTCGCCAAAATCTGTTCAAGTGCCGCCTCGTCCAGCACGGGCACACCCAGCTGCTCGGCCTTGGTGAGCTTGGAGCCCGCTTTGGGGCCGGCGACCAGATAGCTCGTCTTCTTTGAAACACTGCCCGAGACCTTGGCGCCGAGCACCTTGAGCGCCGCGCCCGCCTCGTCGCGTGTGCGGTTGACGAGCGTGCCGGTGAGCACAAAGGTCAGACCCGCAAGCGGCTGTGCGTCGGCAAGCTCGCCCGCCACCCCAGCGTCGGCTGCGGCTTGTGCATGCGCGGCGCCCAAGTCGACCTCGAGCGACAGGCCCGCCTGACGCAAGCGCTCCAGCACGGCGAGGTTCTCGGGCACGGCCAGGAACTGCTTGACGCTCGCCGCAATCTTGGGACCGATGCCCTCGCACTCGGCGATATCCTCTTCGCTCGCCAAGATGAGCTTGTCGATCGATAGGAATCGCTCGGCGATGACCTCGCCCACGCTCTTGCCCACATGACGGATGCCCAGGGCAAACAGCACACGCCCGAGTGGCTGGCTCTTGGACTTGTTGAGCTCGGCGATGATTTTCTCGGCCGTCTTAAGGCCTACCGGAATGGGATCGCCCTTCTTAACGCCCTTTTTGCTGTTGGAGCTGGCGTACACGCGCCCCGTGTCCAGGCCGGCGATGTCGTCGACCGTGAGCTGGTAGAAGTCCGTGACATCGTGGATCAGGCCAGCGGCGATCATCTTGTCGACGATCTCGTCGCCCAGGCCGTCGACGTCCATGCAGCCGCGGCTCACCCAGTGGAGCAGGCGCTCCTTGAGCTGTGCGGGGCAGTCGATGGACACGCAGCGGTAGGCCACCTCGCCATCCTCGTGAACCACGGGGCTGCCGCACACGGGGCAGACCTCGGGCATGTGCCAGTCGACCGAATCGGCCGGGCGCTTGTCGAGCACCGGGCCCACGACCTCGGGGATTACGTCGCCCGCCTTGTGCACGATGATAGTGTCGCCCTCGCGCACGTTCTTGCGGCGGATCTCGTCGATGTTGTGCAGCGTGGCGCGCGCGATGGTGGAGCCGGCGACCGTCACCGGGTCGAACTCGGCGACCGGCGTGAGCACGCCGGTGCGACCCACCTGGATGCGAATCTCGCGCAGGACGGTCTGCTTTTCCTCGGGCGGGAACTTAAAGGCGATGGCCCAACGCGGCGCGCGGGCGGTAAAGCCCAGGTCGAGCTGCTGTTGGAAGCTGTCGACCTTTACGACCACGCCGTCGATGTCGTAGTCCAGGTCGCCGCGATGCTCAAGCGCCTGGGCACAGAACTCGTGAACCTCAGCCGGTGTGGCGCAACGGGCAACGTTGGGGTTGACGCTAAAGCCGGCGCTACGCAGCCAGTCCAGGAACTCGCGCTGGCTGTGGACGTGCAGCGGATCGGTATCGGCAATGGCGTAGATAAAGGTAGCCAGGTCGCGGCGCGCCGTGACCTTGGGGTCCTTTTGGCGCAGGCTGCCGGCGGCGGCGTTGCGCGGGTTGGCAAAGGGGTCGCGGCCCTCGGCATCGGCCTCTTCATTCAGACGAACAAAGCTGCCCTTGGGCATGTACACCTCGCCGCGCACCTCAATGGTACGCTCGCGGTCGGCGCCCATGTGGGCGAGCGCCGGCTCGGACAGGTGCATGGGCACATCCTTGATGGTACGGACATTGAGCGACACATCCTCGCCCGTGGTGCCGTCGCCGCGCGTGGCGGCGCGCATAAAGGTGCCGTTTTGATAGGTAAGCGCCACGCCCAGACCGTCGATCTTAAGCTCGCAGGTATAGGTGACGCTGCCGGCACCGAGCGCATCCTCGGCGCGCTGGAGCCACGCGTCAAGTTCGTCCAGATCCATAGCATCGTCCATGGAATACATGCGCGCCATATGTGTGACCGGTGTAAACTGCTCGCTCACGTAGCCGCCCACGCGCTGGGTATAGCTGTCGGGCGTCACCAGGTCGGGGTAGGTCGCCTCGATCTGCTGCAGCTCAACGAGCATTTTGTCAAAGGCGGCGTCCGTGATCTCGGGCGCATCGAGCATGTAGTAGCGATAGGCGTGGTAATCGAGCTCGTGGCGCAGCTCGGCCGCACGCGCTGCCGCCTGGGCACGGGCATCGGCCGGTGCAGCGGTATCCGTGCTCGCGGGCGTTTCGGTATCGATGTCCACGCCGTCACCAAACAGGCTCGATTGCTCCATAGCGGCACTCCTTCGCTCGATTTCAAACGGATACAAGAGTACCACCGGTCACCATGGGGCCGAATAGCGGTCTCAAACCGCACCGAATCGGCAGCCATCAAACTGGAGTGGATCGCGCGTTCAAACCATGCCCTTGCCGTTTCTAAATGATCCGTTTTCCTCCGTCTCCAAGGGATCATCGCGAAAAGAGGGGCTGTCCCGCGCTGGCGGAACAGCCCCTCTGGCTTCGATATGTGCGATACAGCTCGTTAGAAACCCTGGCCGTTGCCCTGACCCTGGCCCTGCTGGCCAAGCAGCTCCTCCAGATACTGGCGCAGCTGCTCGTCGGTAATACCGCCGTTGCCGGTATCGGTCGCGCTGTCGTTCTGCTGCTGGTTCTGCAACTCCTCGTCGGAACCCAGCTCGACCGTGACCTTCTTCTCTTCCTTGCCGCGCATGAGCGTGATCTCGACCTTCTCGCCCACCTCGTGGCTGCGTAGTGCGATGATCAGGCCATCGGCGCTCGTAATCTCGTCGTCGCCCAGCTTGGTAATGACATCGCCCTCCTGAATGCCGGCCTTGGCAGCAGGACCGTCCTCGACGACGCTCGCCACATACGCGCCGCTATCGGTGCTCAGCTTGTTGGTGCGGGCGTTAAGTGCATTGACGCTCGAAAGCGTGGCGCCCAGGTACGGATGCACCGGCGTCTTGCCGTCGATGATCTGGTCGGCAATGTTCTTGGCATAGTTGACCGGAATGGCAAAGCCCACGCCCGAGCTGGAGCCCGAATAGCTCTCGATGAGCGAATTAATGCCCACAAGCTCGCCATTGTCGTTAACGAGCGCGCCGCCGGAGTTGCCCGGGTTGATGGCGGCATCGGTCTGGATCATGTTGGCATAGATGGTGTTACCGTTGGTAGAGCTCATGGCCGTGGAACGATACAGCGCCGACACAATGCCCGTGGAGACAGACTGCTCGTTGCCGAACGGCGAGCCGATCGCCATGACCCACTCGCCCACGTTGAGCTTGGAGGAGTCGCCGATCTCAATCGGGGTAAGCTTGGAGGCATCGGCATCCTTGAGCTTAATGACGGCCAGGTCGCTCGAAGCATCGTTGCCCACGAACTCGGCCTCGTAGGTGGTGCCGTCGTCCATGGTAACCACGTACTGGTCATAGCCATCGACCACATGGTTGTTGGTGAGGATGTGGCCCTTGGTATCGAGCACAACGCCCGAGCCGACGCTGCCCGAGCCGTCCGACTCGTCGGCAGACTGCGAAAGCGAGCCATTCTGGCTACCGCTCGAAGTAGCGGTGATGGAAACGACGGAGGGCAGGGCCTTGGCAGAGACGGCCTCGGCCAGCGTGGTGTCCTCGGAGTCGATGGTGATCTTTTGCGTCGATGAGCCCGAAGCACCCGCCGTCACGGCATTCTTTCCGCCGCCAATGTTGAGCGTGCCGCTCATAATGAGCGCAATGACCAGCAGGGCTCCGCAGGCACAACCGGCAAGCGCTGTAATAAAGATCGGCAGCTTTTTGGTCTTGGTCTTGACCACTGTGTGCTTGTTTACAACCTGCTGGCTGCCCAGCGGCTTTCCGGTCTGCGTGTCGTAGGCCTGCACGTAGGGAATGTTGCTGTCGGCAGGCGTCGACTCCACCTGCACACGCGGCTGCTGCTGGGTCTCGCCGGCGTTGCCCGCATCCTGGGGACGCTGGGAATCGTACTCGCTCATAGCTGCGATCCTTTCGTCAAATAACCAAAGGCCCGCCAAACACGTGACGGGCCATCATTGTTCACGTTGAGTTGTACCCCAATATGCGGGCGTGCGTGTACGAGAACGCAATCTTTTAGGAAGGCTTAAGTTCTGCTGCAAACTCGAAAGGAACCCGCACCTGCGGCAAAACCACCACAAAGGTGCCTGTCCCCTTTGTGGTGGAAATCTAGTCCTTAAACAGATAGCCCACGCCGCGGACGGTGGTGATGTGCGCCGCGATCTGCGGGCCCACCTTGGAGCGGATGCGTCGAATGTGCACGTCGACGGTGCGCGTGCCGCCGCAGTACTCAAAGCCCCACACGCGGTGCAGCAGCACCTCGCGGCTGTAGGCGCGGTTGGGGTGCGTCGCCAAAAAGCTCAGCAGCGAGTACTCCATCAGCGTCAGGTCGATGGGCTCGTTATCGAGTGTCACCTGGTAGGTAGCCAGGTTAATCTCGAGGTTATCGATATTGAGTACATCGTCGGCGGTAACGGTCTCCTCCTCGCCCATCAGGCGCTGCGCGCGAGCCTTGAGCTCGTTGGGTGTCGCCGTGGGGCACACAAAGTCGGCATGCGCGTGATTGGGCAGGCGCAGGGTACCGAGCGCCTCGTCGTCAACGATCACCAACATGGGAACGCCGCCGCGGTCGTCAAGCCACTTGGCAATCTGATCAATGCGGTCGCTACGGATGCCATCGGAATCGAGGATCAGCAGGTCAAAGTCGTGCGCCGCAGTCGGCGAATCGGGGGTGGCCAGGCTCACCTCGACACCCAGGGTAGTCGTCAAGCTGCGGGCAAACTCGTGGAAGCGCGTCGTGCGCGCCATGAACAGGGCACTCTTTTCGGACATATCGGCCTCCAAAGAAATGAGCTCAATCGTACTGGGACAAGCCAGCGCGATTAGGAGTTCGCCAGGTAGTGCTTGATCTCCCATTCGGTGATCGTGGATTCGAACTTATGCCACTCGTCGCGCTTCTTTTTGAGGAAGAATCCGTGGATGTGATCGCCGAGGGCATCCTTCATAAACTGCGAGTCCTCAAAGACGTCGAGTGCCTCTTTAAGCGAGCGCGGCAGCGGCGTATAACCGGCCTCGAGCATCTGGCGGTCGTTGAGCTTGAGTGTCTCGGCCGTGGCCTCGGGCGGGAGCTCCAGCTTGCGCTCGATGCCGTCGAGACCAGCAGCCAGCGTGACGGCGTTGACCAGATACGGGTTGGCCATGGGATCGGGACTACGAAGCTCGATGCGCGTGGACAGCTGCTTGCCGGGCTTGTAGACCGGGATGCGAACCATGCTTGCGCGGTTGCGCAGGCCCCACGTGGCGTACTGCGGCACAGAGTCGCCGCCCGTCGTGATGCGCTTGTACGAGTTGACGGTGGGGTTGGTGATGGCGCTGATCTCGCGCGCGTGCGCCAAGACACCGGCCATGTAGTGCTTGGCGACGTCGGAGAGATGGTACTTCTCGTCGGCCTCGCCCCAAAAGACGTTGTTGCCGTCGTGGTCGAACAGCGACTGATGCAAAAACATGGCGCTGCCGTCCTCGCCCGCCAACGGCTTGGGCATAAAGGAGGCGTGGCAACCGCTCTCGTAAGCTTGCTGTTTAATGATGAGCTTGGCCGTGGTAATGGCGTCGGACATGCTCAGGGCTTCGGCGTGGCGCAGGCTCATGCCGTGCTGCGAGCGACCGGCGGCGTGGAAGGTGTACTCCACGGGCACGGACATCTTCTCGAGCGTGAGGACCGTGTTGCGGCGCAGGTCGCGTGCGGCGTCGCTCACCGAAAGATCGAAATAACCCACGTTGTCGAGCGGCTCGGGCGTGCGCTCGTCGGGGAAGTAGTAATACTCCAGCTCGGCACCAACGTTGAGCAGGTAGCCGGCCTTCTCGGCCTTATGGAACATGCGGCGCAGCGCAGCGCGCGGGTCGCCGGCGAAGGGCTCGCGATCGGGAGTGCACACGTCGCAGAACACGCGGGCGACGCCGTTGTGGCTCGGACGCCACGGCAGAATCTGAAAAGTCGAGGCATCGGGGAACGCCAGCATGTCGGCTTCCTCGGGCGTGGCAAAGCCCTCGATGGCCGAGCCGTCAAAGCCAATGCCCTCCTCAAATGCGACCTCGAGGTCCTCGGGGCTGATGGCAAAGTTCTTGAGGCGGCCGAGAATGTCGACAAACCACAGACGCACAAAGCGGATGTCACGCTGTTCTACGGAGCGGAGTACGTAATCGATGTTCTGCTGGTTCATGTCGCTCCCCTTTCTTTCGGGCGGGTTTCGACTGGTCTATACCGCAGATACTATCGCAGAAAAATGTTTCCGCAGGGTTAAAGCGTATCAAGCGCTCAAAAAACGTGCGTGAACAGGCGGATGTGACAAACAGCTACCGCTCGGATTCGGAGACAATTTGCCTACAGGCTCGTTCCAGTACGGGGAACTCCATCGTCACTGCATCCCAAACAACCGAGCGGTCAACATTGCCGTAATCATGCGCAAGATAATTTCTCATGCCGATAATTCCGCGCCACTCAATTTCGGGATGAAGCCGCTGCGAGCTTTCCGACAACTTGCCTGCTTCTTCCGTCACCCTAAGCGCACACATCAAAAGGGAGTCCGCTAACGCCCTCGTCCGCACATCATTAGCATGCAGAAACTGGTCCTCGGTGATATCAAAAGCCTTGATGCGCTCGTTCGTTTCAGAAATGGCCTCCAAGACCTCTTGAGCGCGGAGGGTGTCTGACTTACGCGCGATCATAAATGATCACTCCTTCGCGCTCGATTACCGCGGCAAGATCGTCATCAAGATAATCGCTCGAGACAAGATCAACCTGCCTTCCGGTTTCCTTGCGCACTGCCTCGCCAAACGCCGACAACGCAAAAAGACCAAAGCCCTGCTCGCGATCGACTTCGAGACGCAAGTCGATATCACTATCTGCACGTGCCTCGCCACGGGCATACGATCCAAATAGGATCACGGTTTTGATGGCGGGAATCAGGCTGGCTGCCTCGCGGACGGCGGACTCAATCTGAGCGGTATCCAAAATGCCCGCTGCGGCGCTTTCGCTCACAGAACTTTTACCGAGTGAAGGCACAAACGGCAGCGAGCGCTCGCGCAACATCTGCCTCATGAACATATTGACCGCAACGGACGAAGTCATGCCGAGCTCTTCGCACAGCTCGGCAAATGAGTCTTTAATTGACGAGTCCACTCGCACACTCAGCACAGACGCAGCCATGGATACCTCCTGTATGACATTGTCTATATATTATCACACAGATTAGCGCGAGGTCGAAGCGCGGTGTTCGATGTGGCCGGGTATCTCGATGCGCTTGGGAGCCAGCCTTGCGGCCTCGCCCACCGTGGTGGTGACCACATCGATGCGCTCGGACAGACGCTCGACTACGCGCTCGGCAATGGCGACGGTGTCCTGCGCGGCCGTGGTCACACCGCCAAAGAGCACGTGGTTCCAGGGATAATCGTCAAACGTCGCGATCTTGAGACCCTCCGGCAGCGAGGGACCAAGATGTGCCAGCGCCTCGGTCAGGTGCAGAAAGACCAAGCCGTTGGCGGCGATAAGGCCGAGCTTTCTACCTGCGTACTCGCGAATGGCCTCGTCCAGGCGGCCGACGCCCGTGGCGCCACCGTCGGCCAGGGTGACGACCTCGCCGGCCAGGCCGCGACGCGAGAGCTCGCCGGCAAAGGCCTCGGCGCGCTCGCGACGCACGGGGCTGTCGTCGCTTGCCTCGGTGAGCAGGCACAGGCGCTCGCTGCCCGCAGAGGCCAAGGCGTCTACCAGGCCGGCGACCAGCTCACGGTTGTTGGAGGTCACCAGATCGACACCGCCGTCGGCAACATCGCGGTCGAGCAGCACGACGGGCAGGCGTCCCGCAGCCACGGCAATCGCCTCGTCATTGCCGCCGCAGGTGTTGACGACCAGGCCGTCCACGCCGGCATCGATAAGCCTGGTGAGCGACTCTGCTTCCTTTGCGGGGTCGCTGCCGCTAATGGCCGTCATGAGCGAGCAGCCGCGCGCGGCAGCGCTGACGGAAAGACCCTCGAGCATGGCGCACGAAAACGGGTTGGTGATGTCGGCCAAGATCACGCCGATGAGATTGGTACGCGAGCTGCGCAGATTGCGCGCGGCGGCACGTGGGCGATAGCCGGTACGCTCGATAACCGCCGCGATGCGGGCTCGGGTTTCCTCGGTCATCTGCCGGGGGCGGTTATTGAGATAGCGCGAGACCGTGGCCGGGCTCACGCCCGCCTCGGCGGCAATGTCCTTAATCCTCATCTGCGCCATAGCGCACCCCGTTTCCCAATTGTCAGCAATCTGAGCCATTTTAGGCATTTTTTAAAAATCTCGGTTGCAAAACGCTGTAGGTGAGCAGCATCGTTTTTGTGTCTCGAGCAGATGCGGCGATGGGCTAGATTGACGAGTCTTTCGACAGCTCAAAGTAGTCGGGATGCAAGGCGATAACCGGGCCCTGTTCCTCGGGCATCAGATGCAGGTGCGTCTCTGCCAGGTAGCTCGCCGCGTCGGTATCGCCCTTCTTAATGGCCTCGAGAATTCGGCGATGCTGCCGACGAATCGGCTCCCAATCCAGATCCTGCGACACCATACGCAACCAGTTGTATCGCTCAAAATGTGTGTTGACGCTCTTCATCCAATCCCACAACATGTGGCGGCCGGCAATCTCAAAACACGTCTCATGGAACAGGTTGTCCAGATCGAAAAAGCGACGCGTTTCGCTATGGTCGAGCGACTCGGACTCGGCAAGAATCCGCTCGAGCCGCTGCTTTTGCTCGGGCGTGACGGCAGAGCAGCATTTAATGAGCACGCTTCTCTCGAGTTTCTCGCGCAAGAAACAGGCGTTCTCGGCGCGCTCCATGCTGATTTTTGAGACATAGGTGCCGCTTTTGGGACGCGTTTCCACCAGCTCCTGCTCACGCAAGCGCACAAAAGACTCGCGAATGGGCGTGCGCCCGATTCCCGTCTCCTTTTCCAGACCAATCGCCGAAAGGCGCGTGCCGGGCTTGAGCTCGGCATAGATGATCTTGGAGCGCAATGCGTTGTATGCCTGATCTTGCAGGCTCTGATTATGCTGGTGTTGTTCCATAAAGCCCTCGGATGAAGCTCACGGTTTGTCGAATTTCACCACGTAATACTATCGCATCGACACGCCCCAGCTCCCAATCAGTCTTTTTGGGACGGGGCTCTTTTAGCTACCCTGGCCCGCAGATCGGCCCCCCTTGCCACAAAAGTGGCCCATCTATTACGTTAACACGGATAGCCTCGGCCATACCGAAAACCGTGAAAACAAAACCGCAGGTAGACAGCTTGTCGATTTTCGAAAAAACCGACTATGGTTGACCCCTGCGGCTTAAACGTAGTAGATAGGCCCTTTTCGTGGCGCAGCACTACTGCACCCCAAATTGGCACCCCGAGCCTGTTATAAGTTGCTGTGAAATACGGACGGTTGATAATCAAGGGTTGAAAATCAAGGCGCGCTATACGGCTTGCTATATCTCACTATACTTTGCTGTACGTCGCTGTACTTTGCTATAACTTGACAATAATCGGCCCATTACCATCCGGGATATAACGGACCCCAAGCCAACGCTGGCTTGGGGTCCGTCTTGTACCATGGCTCTTTTGGACTATGAGCGCTCGTATTTCGTGGCCCGCCCGGTTCCCTGCCTTACGATTGCATTCCGTTCAAGCAGAGATTCGAGTGCCGCCAACGTCCGCATGCGGCTCAGCCCCGTCTGTTTTTCAATCTCGCTTCGCGACATAATTCGCCCGCCCGACAAGGCCTTGAGAACCTGGACCTCTTCCTCGGACCCTTCAAAGGCATCGGTAACGGGCAATGTGACGGCCACCATGCCGCCGCGAACATCAAAAATTGGTTGATTGATCGAATCGCGATAGGCACGTCTAATGCGCGCGATTCCCGTACCAAATTTCTCGATGTAATCCAGCTTTAAGAAGGCCTCTGCAACGATGGGGTTTCTGAGCACGGATATCTGCCCATACAGGTATTGTTCCGTCGTCAAACCGGCGGGCAGCGATCCGGGGGAGGTCACAACAACACGATCATCGTACAGGGCAATTTGAACGTTCGCTCGAACGTCCCACGTCCGATGCACCAAAGCGTTTGCAACGGCCTCGCGAAACGCCTCGAGAGGAATTCGATCGGTTTGGACGCGCTCCATCCCTTCGATACGCTCATAACGGTAGTAGCGTGCAAACATAGCCACCGCCCTGTCCACCTGCTCAATTGCGGATACATTTGTTGCCGTCTCGCGATCCAAGATCACATCCTCGGTATCGCCAAAACGGACACAGTCGATGCCTGGAAAATCATTCTTATCCGCTAAAATCGCCGCGGCATTGGTATAACCATCCTTGCCGAGCAAGCGGAGCGTACGCATGATATCCGGCGTTAGCTCGGAAATGCCGAGGTGTTCAACACACTTATGCTCGAGCGTATGAAAGCCCAAGTCCTGGCGAGCCGACGTGAGCGCGTCGAACGTCACGTTGCTGCCTTCGAGCGTCAGCCTGCCATACTCAAACCGGTCGACCTCCACCGTTGCCGAATCGTTTCGTCTGTAGGCCTTTCCCTTGCTTCGATAGGGTTTGTCCTGTCCCTCATAAACCGTAAGGATTACGGTCCCGTGTTTCTCATCGGACTCGAGCGTGTAACGGGGAGCGGGATCCAAGCTGTCATTAATCATGTTCTCAATGCGGAGACACTCTGCGACCGGATCTGCAAGGCCGACAGCCACGCCCTCGTCATCAACGCCAAACTCAATCTTGCCCGTCCCGTAGTTTGCATAGGCGCTCACCGTTTTAAGAAACGTCGGCGTAACGCTTTCCTTGTATTCGACTGTAGGGCTCTCTCTAACAACCATATGCACAACCCCCTCGTTTCGTACCATTCATAACCGTATTATAAGACGAAAACCGTTTGCGTACTGATTTATATAAGACGCAAACTGTTTTCGTCTTGATTTGCGTACGGAATTAAGACGCATAATTTCGCTTTCGTATGGCTCAATACCGGACGCAGACTGTTTTCGTCTGTCAATACGTCTGCAATCCAAACGAAAAGAGCCCCGAGCTCGTATGAACTCGGGGCTCTTTGTGCCGCACATCTATGAGAGAAGAAATTCGATGCGTACGGACGCTACTCCATGAAGCCGCCCTGGGATGGCGGCAACCTCGTCAATGGGGTCAGGTTTACATGCATCAGCTTAGTGCAAAGTAACCTGGCCCCATGCACTAAGGGATTGGCTAGAGCTCGCAGGCAACCTTGTAGCCATCGCCGATGGCGTCGCGGATGTTGCCGCACTTGTTGGCATCGCCCAGCACGTGGGTGGCAACACCGGCTGCAGCCAGGTCGTCGGCCAGCTTGGTATTGGGACGATAGCCCATGGCAAGCACCAGCGTATCGGCACCGGTGATGGTGTGGACCTCGCCGTCCTTCTCGTAGCTGATGGTGTCCTCGGTGATCTCGGTCACCTTGGCCTCGGTCAGCACGTGGACGCCCTTGGAGAGCATGCGCGTGATGAGCACCGCGCGGCCGGCACCGCCCTCGTTGGCGGCGAGCGTCTTAGTCATCTCGATGACGGTGACGTCGCGATTGGCCGGCGACAGGTCGTTGACCAACGGGGCCAGGTAATCGGCCGTCTCGCAACCGACGGTGCCGCCTCCCACGATGACGATCTTCTTGCCCGGGAAAGCCTTGCCACCCAGCAGGTCGTCGGCCGTCATAACCTGCTTAAAGCCCTGCATGAAGGCCGGAGCGATGGGCTCGGCACCATAAGCCAGGACAACCTCGTAACCCGCGTAATCACGCTGAATGTCCTCGGCCGAGAGCTCGGTACCAAAGACGCACGTGACGCCGGCCTCGGCCAGGCGACGGTACTGATACTTGATCACGCGGGTGAGTTCCTGCTTTGCCGGCGGAACGGCTGCGATGCGCATTTCGCCGCCCGGCTCATCCTGCTTGTCCACGAGCACCACGTTGTGGCCGCGCTTGGCGGCAATGTAGGCTGCCTCCATGCCCGCAGGACCAGCGCCCACAACGAGCACGTTCTTGGCCTCGGCGGCAGGCTCGTAGCCAGCCTCGTCACGCTCCACGTCCGGGTTGACGGTGCAGGAGATGCGCTTGCCAAACATAATGCCGTTCAGGCAGCGCAGGCAGCCGATGCAGGGGCGGATGTCGTCGGCGTTGCCGGCAGCGGCCTTGTTGCAGAACTCGGCATCGCACAGGTTGGCGCGGCCCATCATGCAGATGTCGGCGGCACCGTCCTCGATCAGCTCCTCGGCAATCCAGGCCTCGTTAATGCGGCCGACCGTGGCAACGGGAATGTTGACGTGCTTTTTGATCTCGCGCGAGCAGGCGGCATGCGAGGCCTGCTGGGTACCGGCGGCGGGAATCGCGGAGCCGCGCTTGATGGTGGTGCCGCCCGACACGTGAATCATGTCGACGCCGGCCTTCTCCAGACGACGCGAGACATAGATCATGTCGTTGAGGGTCAGGCCGCCATCGGTGTATTCATCGCCCGAAATGCGGACGTCGATGATAAAGTCCTTGCCGCAGCGCTCGCGAATCTCGGCGATGACCTCGAGCAAGAAGCGCATGCGGGCGTCGAGCGAGCCGCCGTACTCATCGGTACGCTTGTTATAGAGCGGGGTCAAAAAGCCGCCGAGCATGCCGTGGGCGTGCGCCGCATGGACCTCGACGCCATCGACGCCGGCCTTCTGCATGCGCACGGCAGCGTCACCGAACTGATGCGTGAGCTCGTGGATCTCATCGACCGTGATGGGGCGCGGCGCCTCGCGGGCATAGGACGGGCCCACAAAGGACGGAGCGATTAGGCGCGGCGTGCCCGGAATGTTAAAGGCCATGTAGGCGGGGTGGAAGAGCTGCGGCATGATCTTGCAGCCGTACTCGTGGACGGCGGCGGCGAGCTTTTCCCAGCCGGGGATAAACGTGTCGTCGTAGCAGCACATGTCACCCGGCAGATAGGTATAGGTGGGCTCGACCGTCACGACCTCGGTGATGATCAGGCCCACGCCGCCTTTGGCACGGGCGCGGTAATGATCGACCAAATCGTCGGTCACATAGCCGTGATCGGCCAGGTTGGTAGACACCGGCGGCATAAAGACGCGGTTCTTGACCTCGGTCGTACCGACCTTGATCGGGCTAAAGAGCATCGGGTAGGCAGAAGACTCCATGCAGGCTTCCTTTCGTTTGAGCCGCTCGGCGGCAGTTACTGACACACCTATCGTATCAGTATCCGCCGCATTCGCACTCGCTCGCACTCCCCACCTTCAATCCCGACCCTCACAAAAAGTTGCGGTGGAATAGTTCCTGAATAAGGCTCTTGGCGCGCCAAACAGGGACTATTTCACCGCAACTGATGGGCGGGGTGGAATTGAGGGCTCAGATAGTCAGTCATGCCCTCATCCGCCACTCCCTCACTTACAGCGCGCCGTCCAGCATAAGGTTCACCTTGAGCACGTTAACCGTGGGCTCGCCGAACACGACGAGGAAACGGCCCTTGGTGCACGCGGCGATGATGTCGCGCACCTCGTCCTTACTTTTGCCCGTGGCCTTGGCAAGGCGCGGGACCTGGTACTCGGCGGCATCCGGAGAGATCTCCGGGTCGAGGCCGGACCCCGAACACGTCACCAGGTCGACGGGCACAGCGTCCATATCGGCGTCGGGGTTGGCAGCGCGGATCTTCTTCACGCGCGCGTCCACAAGCTGCCGATACTCCTCACTCGCCGGGGACAGGTTGGACGGGGCACCATACGCCATGAGCTCGCCGTCTTCGCCTTCGACAATTGACACGTTCTGGATGCGGCCCCACATGTGGTCCTCGTCCTCGAAGTTCTGGCCGATGAGCTCGGAGCCCACAACCTTGCCGTCGACCGTAATGAGCGAACCGTTCGCCTGATACGGGAACGCAACCTGGGCGATGCCGGTCACGACGAGCGTATAGCCCAGGCCGCAGACAACGGTAAACAGCGCGAACACGCCCAGTGCGCGCGATGCAACACCTTTGAACATACAAACCTCCACTTACATAATGCCGCAGAACGCGAGCAGCATGTCGATGAGCTTGATGAATACGAACGGGGCAACGATGCCGCCCAGACCCCACACGAGCAGGTTGTGGGTCAGCAGCTGTCCGGACGGGACCTCGCGGTACTTAACGCCCTTCAGCGCGGCCGGGATCAGCGCGACAATAACGAGCGCGTTATAGATGATGGCCGAAAGAACCGCGGACAGCGGGCTTGCCAGGCCGAGGATGTTGAGGGCGCCCAGTCCCGAATAGATCGGCGAGAACAGGGCCGGGATGATAGCGAAGTACTTCGCCACGTCGTTGGCCACCGAGAAGGTCGTGAGCGAGCCGCGGGTCATGAGCAGCTGCTTGCCAATACGCACGACCTCGATGAGCTTGGTGGGGCTGGAGTCGAGGTCGACCATGTTGCCGGCCTCCTTGGCAGCCTCGGTGCCCGTGTTCATGGCCACGACGACGTCGGCCTGGGCCAGAGCGGGCGCGTCGTTGGTGCCGTCGCCGGTCATGGCGACCAGGTGACCCTCACGCTGGAACTCGCGGATCTTCTCGAGTTTGCCTTCAGGGGTGGCCTCGGC
Organism: Collinsella sp.; assembly: GCA_019414325.1. GTDB lineage: Bacteria > Actinomycetota > Coriobacteriia > Coriobacteriales > Coriobacteriaceae > Collinsella. The sequence continues at coordinate 34,204 of DXMG01000008.1, forward strand.
CAGGAAGTCGTCAACGCCGGCCTCGGCGGCGATTGCCGCGGCGGTGAGCGGATTGTCGCCCGTCACCATGATGGTCTTGATGCCCATCTTGCGCAGGTCGGCGAACTTCTCCTTAACGCCGGACTTGATGATGTCCTTGAGGTACACAACGCCCAGCACGCGGCAGTTCTTGGTCACGACCAGCGGGGTGCCGCCGGCCTTGGCGATGCGTTCGACGGCCTCTTCGCACTCCTGGGAGAACACGCCGCCGGCTGCCTCCAGATAGGTGCGCACGGAATCGGCAGCGCCCTTGCGGATCTCATTGCCCTCGTAGTTCACGCCGGACATACGCGTTGCCGCGGTGAACGGGATGAACTCCATGCCCTTATCCTCGAGCGTGCGGCCGCGCAGACCGAACTGCTCCTTGGCGAGCACGACGATGGAACGGCCCTCGGGGGTCTCGTCGGCCAGCGAGGAAAGCTGGGCGGCATCGGCCAGCTCCGCGGGATCGACGCCGTCGACCGGGATGAACTCGGCGGCTTGGCGGTTACCCAGGGTGATGGTGCCGGTCTTGTCGAGCATGAGGATGTCGACGTCGCCGGCGGCCTCGATGGCGCGGCCGGACATGGCCAGCACGTTGGCCTCGTTCAGACGGCTCATGCCGGCGATGCCGATGGCGGACAGAAGGGCGCCGATGGTAGTGGGAGCCAGGCACACGAGCAGCGCCACGAGCGTGGTCACGGCCGTGGGGTTGACCATGTCGTTAAGACCGACCGAGAAGCAGGAGTAACAATACAGGGCCAGCGTGACCAGAATAAAGACGATGGAAAGGGCCACCAGGAAGATCTCCAGAGCGATCTCGTTAGGGGTCTTCTTGCGCGCGGCACCCTCGACCATCGCGATCATCTTGTCCAGGAAGCTCTGGCCGGGCTCACTGGAGATCTTGACGATGATCCAGTCGGACAGCACCGTGGTACCGCCGGTAACGGCAGAGCGGTCGCCGCCGGCCTCGCGGACCACGGGGGCGGACTCGCCGGTGATGGCGGACTCGTCAACGGAGGCAGCGCCCTCGATGACGTCGCCGTCGCCGGGAATCTGCTCGCCGGCGCGTACGATCACCAGGTCGCCGCGCGTGAGCTCGGTGCCGGGAACGACGGTGAAGTGCTCCTTGTCCTCAACGGACTCGATGCGATGGGCCTCGACATCCTTCTTGGCCGCACGCAGAGAATCAGCCTGAGCCTTACCGCGGCCCTCGGCAAGCGCCTCGGCGAAGTTCGAGAACAGGTCGGTGAGCCACAGGATGACCGCGATGGCGACCACATAGTAGGTGGGCACACCCGCGTCCCGCACACCGAAGATGGAAGCGACGACCAGGACGGAGGTCATGACGGCGGAAAGCCACACCAGGAACATGACCGGGTTTTGAATCTGGACGCGAGGGTCCAGCTTGGCAAACGAGTCGCGGACCGCGCGGCCCATCATGTCTTTTTGCATAGTCATAAATCTGCGCCCTCCTTTACGCAATCATCTGGAAGAACTCGGCAACGGGGCCAAGCGCCAGGGCCGGGAAGAAGCTCAGGGCACCGATCAGCAGAACGATGAACACGAGCAGGAATACGAACATGCCGTTGGTGGTAGACAGGGTACCGGCGCTCTCGGCGACCTTACCCTTCTTGGCCAGCGAGCCGGCGATAGCCAGCGTACCGATGATGGGCATGAAGCGGGCGAACAGCATCTCGAGGCCGAGCATGACGTTGATCCAGGGAATGTTGCAGTTCATACCTGCAAACGCCGAGCCGTTGTTGCCGCCGCATGAGGTGAAGGCATACAGCACCTCGGAGAAGCCGTGCGCGCCACCATTGTTGAGCTGGTCGGCAAGACCGGGCACCATGCAGGCGATGGCCGAGCACACCAGAATGGCAAACGGAGTTGCCAGGCACAGGACAACTGCCCAGCGCATCTCGCCCGGCTCGATCTTCTTGCCCAGGAACTCGGGCGTGCGGCCGACCATAAGGCCGGCGATGAACACTGTGAGGATGGCGAAGCCGATCATGCCGTACAGGCCGCAGCCCACGCCGCCGAAGACAACCTCGCCCAGAGCCATCTGGAGCATCTGGACAAAACCGCCCAGCGGGGTGTAGGAGTCGTGCATGGAGTTAACCGAGCCGTTGGAAGCGGCGGTGGTGTAAGCCGACCACGTGGAGGAGGTGACGATACCGAAGCGGCTCTCCTTGCCCTCCATGTTGCCGCCGGCTTGGCCGTCGGTCATCTCGATATTGACCGCTCCGCCATCGGCCAGCTGCGGGGTGCCCGCATGCTCGTTGACGGCGATGATGCCGGTGAAGATCACCAGCAGGATGAACATGGCGGCAAAGATGGCCTTGCCCTGCTTGGTGTTCTTGACGCCGATACCGAAGGTGAAGCAGCAGGCAGCCGGGATCAGCAGCAGGCTGGTCATCTCGATGATGTTGGTGAAGGCACTGGGGTTCTCATACGGATGGGCGGAGTTCACGCCGAAGAAGCCGCCGCCGTTGGTTCCGGACTGCTTGATGGCGACCTGAGGAGCCGCAGGACCCTGGGGCAGGAACTGCTCGGTGACCACGCGCGCGCCCTCGACAACCTTGCCGTCGACCTTGACCGTGTCGCCCTCGATCTGGGCGCCGTCGAGGACGCTCCAGCCGCCGTCTGCATTAGGCTGGACGGCGACGGGCTCTACGAGCTCAGCCTTCTGAGCCGGCTGGAAGTGGGAGATGACGCCACCGGCAGCCAGGCAGATGCCGAACACGAGGTTCAGCGGGATGAGCACATACAGGACGGTGCGGGTGAGGTCGACCCAGAAGGAACCCAAGCTCTGCTCCTTGACCTGACGGAAGCCGCGAATCAGCGCGAACATGACCGCGATACCGGTGCCAGCGGAAACGAAGTTCTGCACGGTGAGACCCATGAACTGCACAAGGTAGGACAGGGTGGTCTCGCCGGAGTAGGACTGCCAGTTGGTGTTGGTTATGAAGGAAGCAGCCGTATTGAACGACAGGTCCCATGGCACACCCGGCAGGTGCTGGGGATTGCCTGGCAAGAAGGACTGAAGCGCTTGAAGTGCCACAAGGACCACGAGGCCGATCCCCGAAAAGACCAGCACGCTCGCCAGGTAGCGCCTACACCCCATCTGCTCTGCCGCGTCGATGCGAAGCAGACGATAGACGCCACGCTCCACAGGAGCAATCACAGGCGACAGGAACGTATGCTCACCATCCATGATATGGGCCATGAACCGACCGAGCGGAACGGCCAGGACGACGAGCACGGCAAAGTACAAGATGTACTGAATCGCAGCGTCCATAGTTTACGAATCACTCCTCATCAGAATGTAGATGTAATAGATAAGGAGTCCAATGCAGACGACTCCGATGATGGGAATGAGGATGTTCATTTACCGCCCCTTTCACGCGCGGTCCGATGTCTCGGACGCCTGCTCTCGCAAGCGCCTGGGGACAGTAAACGCTTCTAGAGATTAAAGAGGCGTGAGGGCCGGGGCTCACGACCTTAAGATGCCGTAAAGATGCAGGTAGAAAGCACTATTGCGGCTGCAGTGCGCCTATACTCGACCTCGCGAGCATACAGTGGCGTCCTCACCGCGTATGCACGCATGGACAACGTTTCAGAAAGGCTACGCTATGCAGCGCGACGCATCGGACACTCGCGTCAATCCAGACCTCATCCTCAAGGCAATTGAGAAAGACGAGGTCGCCGATGACGCTCGAACCAGCCGGGGACACCTCAAGATTTTCTTTGGCTACGCTGCTGGTGCAGGCAAAACCTATGCGATGCTTCAAGCCGCCCACGCCGCCAAGCGGCGAGGTGTCGACGTCGTCGCGGGATACATCGAGCCGCACGAACGTCCGGCAACTGCCCATCTTGCACAAGGGCTTGAGAACGTGCCCTGTAAACTCGCTGAGCACAACGGCATTGCGCTCAGCGAGTTCGATCTAGATGCGGCTATCGAACGCGCCCCTCAGCTCATCCTTGTCGACGAGCTCGCCCATACGAATGCGCCGGGGTCTCGCCACGACAAACGTTATCAAGACGTCGAGGAACTTCTACATGCAGGCATCGACGTCTATACGACTGTGAACGTTCAGCATATCGAGAGCCTAAACGACATGGTTGCATCCATCACCGGCGTTGTCGTGAGCGAACGAATCCCCGACCGCATCTTCGATGATGCCGACCAGGTCGAGCTCGTTGACATAGAGCCCGAAGACCTACTTGAGCGCCTTCGCGCCGGCCTCGTCTACCGTCCCGCACAAGCCGAGCGAGCGCAACAGCATTTTTTTACCGTCGAGAACCTCACCGCACTCCGAGAAATCGCGCTGCGCCGCTGCGCCGATCGCACCGGCCACCTCACAGACGCCGCACGCGTGCTGGGAAACCGTGACTACTACACCAGGGAGCGTATCTTAGTCTGTGTCTCACCGGCGCCGACCAATCCCCGCATCGTCCGTGCCGCCGCACGCATGGCGAAAGCGTTTCGCAGCGAGCTCGTCGCCCTGTTCGTAGAGAGCCCGCGCACGCAAGCCATGAGCGATGATGAGCGCGCCAAGCTTGCAGCCAATATCGCCCTAGCCGAGCAGCTCGGAGCACAGATGGAAACCGTCTATGGCGACGACATCGCGTTTCAGATCTCCGAGTTCGCACGCCTGTCGGGTATTTCGAAGATCGTCATGGGGCGCACGGGCGAACGCAGCAGCGTCCGTCAGGCCCTCTTCGGCCGCAAATCTCTCGTAGAACAGCTCATAACATTCGCCCCGAACCTCGACATTTACATCATTCCAGACCAGTCGACTCCGCCCTCCCGGCCCAAAGGACGCCGCCGTGCGCTCGCCCTGCAGCCGCCCAGCAGCCGAGACGTGCTTCGCACGCTGGCCTTCTCACTTGTCGCCACGTCGATCGGCACGGCTTTCCGCCATCTGGGATTTGCCGATTCCAGCATCATATCCCTCTATATCCTCACGGCTCTGCTGACCGCCGTCACCACGACGGGGCGTATCTGCACGATCGTATCGAGCGTGCTCTCTGTAGTGCTTTACAACTTCTGCTTCGTCACGCCCCTGTTTTCGCTCGCCAGCTACGACCGAAGCTATCTGGTCACGTTCGGCATCATGTTCGCTACCGCTATGGTCGCCGGCGAGTTAACTGCGCGCATCGCCGACAACGCCCGTACCTCCGCCGAGAACGCATTCAAAACGCGCGTACTCCTCGAAACGAACCAGCTCTTGCAGCAAGCCCATAGCGCGGAGGAGTGCGCCCGCGTCGCCATGAACCAACTCATTAAACTGCTAAAACTCGACGTGGTCTTCTACACCGCCGAACACGGCACGCTCGGCAAGACGCTCTATGAGTCCGCTGGCACCGAAAACCGATCCGCGTCGCTGCTCACCGACTACGAGCGCGCCGTTGCAACCTGGACCTACACCAACAACAAGCGCGCGGGCGCAAGCACGCGGACCCTGCCCGAGGCGCGCTGCCTCTACCTCGCGGTTCGCACCGGCGACAAGGTATTCGGTGTCATCGGCATCGCCCTGGAGGGGCGCGAGATCGAAGCCTTCGAGTATTCGATCGTCCTATCTATCGTAGGTGAATGCGCCTTGGCGCTCGAAAGCGACCGGGCGGCGCAAGAGCGCGAAGAGGCTGCGGTCTTGGCGAAAAACGAGCAGCTGCGCGCCAACCTTCTGCGCTCCATCGGCCACGATTTGAGGACACCCCTCACGGCTATATCCGGATCTGCGGCAATCCTTCGGAAGAGCGACGAGAAGCTCAGCCTCGAACAACGCTGCGATCTTGCCGATGCCATCTACGACGACTCCCTCTGGCTTATCGATACCGTGGAGAACCTCCTCGCCATCACACGCGTCGAGGACGGCACCATTCGCCTCAACTTAACATCCGAGCTCATCGACGAGGTCATCGAGGCCGCCCTCAGCCATGTCGCCCAAGCATCGCATGGACGTACCGTCACCATCGAGCACACTGACGACATCCTGCTGGTACGCATCGACGTCCATCTCATCATGCAGGTGCTTACGAATCTCATCATGAACGCCTTCAAATACACACCCGAGGACTCGACTGTCACCATCAGCGCACGTCGCGAGGGTGCGTTCGTCGTGGTGGACGTCGCAGACGATGGGCCAGGTGTGGCAGACTGCGACAAGCCTCATATCTTTGAGCGCTTCTTCACCTCAAGCAATACGCGGCCCGTGGATTCGCGTCGAAGCATCGGCCTTGGGCTGTCGCTCTGCCGCTCCATCGTGGAGGCGCATGGCGGCGTCATCGAAGCTCGTGACAACCACCCCCATGGGGCCGTCTTCCGTTTTACCCTGCCCGCCGAGGAGATCGAGATTCATGAATAATGCCGCTAAGCCACGCATCCTCCTGGTCGAAGATGACCTGACCGTTCAAAACCTCGTTTCGACCGCGCTTGACCTCCACGGCTATGTCGTGAGCAAGGTTTGCAACGGCCAGGCCGCCATCATGGATGCGGTGTCGCACGGCCCCAGCCTCATCATGCTCGACCTCGGCCTTCCCGACATTGACGGTATCGAGGTCATCACGAAGATCCGAAGCTGGTCGGCAGTCCCCATTATCGTCATTTCGGCGCGCACCGAAGATTCCGACAAGATTGCAGCACTTGACGCAGGGGCAGACGACTACCTCACCAAGCCCTTTTCTGTGGATGAGTTGCTCGCGCGCGTCCGTGCGAATTTGAGGCGCTCCTCGATGGCGTCGAGCGAGTCGACAGAAGCGAGCACGTTCGACAACGGTCCGCTGCATATCGACTATGCCGCGGGATACGCGACGAAAGACGGACGCGAGCTCTCGCTCACCCCAACCGAGTACAAATTACTCGTCCTTCTGGCGAAAAACGTCGACAAGGTGCTCACCCACACCTTCATCACCCGCGAGATATGGGGCACGAGCTGGGACAGCGATCTGGCGAGTCTGCGCGTGTTCATGCGCACCCTGCGCAAGAAGATCGAGGCAGACCCCTCTCACCCTAAGATGATTCAGACGCACATGGGTGTCGGGTACCGCATGCAGCGTCTCTAGCCCACCCCACAAAAAGTTGCGGTGGAATACGGAGTAGATAAGGCCTTTGACAGCCAAAACAGTCCGTATTTCACCGCAACTGATTTAACGATACCCTAAAAATACTCTTCAACTCGCCGCGCTCGCGTCCAAATGCGCAAAGCGCCCCGCGAACGAATGCTCGCGGGGCGCTTTGATGTCCGGGCCTTATTTGATACCGCGGCCCAAGTCTTCGGCGATTTTGTCTACGCCCTTAAGTGCGGCGCAGGTCTTTTTGTTGGAGCAATGTCCTGTGCAAACGCCACCTTGAGCGCAGTCGGCGCAGGTGCCCTTGCGATAAATGCGCACGCACACGGCGACAAACGCAATGCCGATAACAGCCAGTACAACAATATCGATAGGTGCCATAGCAAGCCTCCTCTAGTTAACCACCACTTACTTTACCCCATTCTCCACCTGCCAAAAAGGGACAGGTATATTTTGGTCGGTTTTATCTGCGGAAACGCCACATCTCCCTCACCAAAAAGCCCGAGTGTCGCTGGGACACCCGGGCTCGTGGAAAGGGGCTGATCCTTATTCGGACTTAAGCGGAAACTGCAGCGGAAGCGGTGTTGGTCTCGTCCTCGTCGGTCCAAGCGTGCTTGGGCATGGGACGGAAGATCTGGAAGAGCATTGCAACCAGCAGCACGATGGCCACAACCGTCCAGATACCAAACTGCCCAAGGACCAGCAGGTTGTAGAACTGGTTGATGAACAGGCCGATGACCCAGGCAAAGGCGCACTCGTAGCCGATGGCAATCGCGGTCCACTTGCCGGAGTCCATCTGGTTGCGGATGGTGCCAATGGCGGCAAAGCACGGGGCGCACAGCAGGTTGAAAGCGCCAAAGGCAACGCAGGCGCCCATGGTGGGGAACATGCCGGCAAACGCGGTCCACAGGCTCGGATCGGTCTCGCCCGCGTCGGCGACGGACAGCAGCGAGCCGGCGGTGGCGACGACGTTCTCCTTGGCGACAAGGCCAGAGACAGTCAGCGCAGTTGCCTGCCAGGTGCTAAAGCCGAGCGGGGCGAAAATCCAGGCGACCAGGTTGCCCAGCATGGCGAGCACGGAGTAGTCCATAAACTCCTCGGGGATGCCGTCCATCGCAGGCAGGAAGCCAAAGGAGCCGTTATAGCTACCAAAGTTGGAGAGGAACCAAACGACGACGGTGGACGCGAAGATGACCGTGCCGGCCTTCTTGATAAAGGCCCAGCAGCGCTCCCACACGTGCAGCGCCCAAGAGCGGATCGCCGGGAAGTGGTAGGCGGGAAGCTCCATAACGAACGGCGTCGGGCGACCGGCGAAGAGCTTGGTCTTCTTGAGCATGAGGCCCGAGGCGATGACGGCAAAGACGCCCAGGAAGTAGAAGAGCGGGCTGATCCACGCGGCGGTGGTGGAAGAATCGCCGATGATGGAACCCATGAGCAGGGCAATGATCGGCAGCTTGGCACCGCAGGGAATAAACGTGGTGGTCATGACCGTCATGCGGCGGTCCTTCTCGTTCTCGATGGTCTTGGTGGCCATGACGCCGGGGACGCCGCAGCCCGAGGACACGAGCATGGGGATGAACGACTTACCGGACAGGCCAAAGCGGCGGAATACGCGGTCCATGATGAAGGCGACGCGGGCCATGTAGCCGCAGTCCTCCAGGAAAGACAGCATCACAAAGAGCAGGAACATCTGCGGCACAAAGCCAAAGATTGCACCCAGGCCGCCGACGATGCCGTCGCAGACCAGCGAATCGACCAGGCCGCCGTCCTCGGTGCCGCCCGCCACAAGGGCGTCGTGCACCATGGTGGTGATACCCGGGACATAGGGGCCGTACTGTGCCGGGTCGACCGAGTCGGCATTGTCGCCCGCAGCCTCAACAGCTGCGTCATAGGCGTCGCGACCCTGACCGAGCACGTACCAGCCGTCGGTGCCGAAGAGTTGGTCGTTGGTGAAGTCAGTCACCGTGCCGCCGAGGGTAGAAACGGCGATGTAGTACACGCAGAACATGATCACGACGAAGATCGGCAGACCGAGGATGCGGTTGGTAACCACGCGGTCGATCTTCTCGGAGGTGCTCATCTTGGCAGGGGCCTTGGTGAGGCACTCGTCAATGATGTGGGCGATCACGCCGTAGCGCTCGCCGGTGATGATGGACTCGGCATCGTCGTCGCAATCCTGCTCGCACTGGGCGACCAGCTGCTCAACGCGATCGGCCTTCTCCTTGGTGAGGTTGATGAGCTTGCAGGCGTCCGCATCGCGCTCAAACAGCTTGACGGCGTAGTAGCGACGCTTGTTGGCGGGAACGCTCGCCGGCAGGTTGTTCTCGATGTGGGTCAGAACGTCCTCGATAGAAGAATCGAACTTGTGCTCCGGCACCTGGCCCTTGGAAGCAGCGGACTTCTTGACCTGCTCGAACAGCTCATTGATACCCTTGTTCTTAAGGGCCGAGATCATCATGACCGGGCAGCCGAGCTTCTTGGAAAGCTTGTCCGTGTCGATCTTATCGCCGTTCTTCTCCACGAGGTCGGCCATGTTGAGGGCAACGACCACGGGCAGACCGGTCTCGATGACCTGAAGTGCCAGGTACAGGTTGCGCTCCAGGTTGGTGGCGTCGACGACCTGGACGACCACATCGGGCTCGCCGCTCATGAGGTAGTCGCGCGAGCACTGCTCCTCGGGGCTGTAAGGGGAAAGCGAGTAGATGCCGGGGAGGTCCGTAATCGTGACGTTCTTGTCACTCAGGAGCTTGGCTTCCTTTTTCTCAACCGTGACGCCGGGCCAGTTGCCAACGTAGCCGTTGGCGCCGGTGATCAGGTTGAAAAGCGTGGTCTTGCCGCAGTTGGGGTTACCCGCCAGCGCGACATGGATCTGAGAATCCGCCATTCAATCCTTCTTCCTTGTGTGCCCGCGCTGCTTTCTCCGCGCGGGCTGGATAATGTGCTTCAACACTGCATTAATGAGTTAGAAAAACCTAACTTTATCTGCAGAAATATGTGCCGCCGACCCTTACTGGACCTCGACGACGGCAGCCTCCTCCTTGCGGATGGAGAGCTCGTAGCCGCGCACGTTGATCTCGACCGGATCTCCGAGCGGTGCAACCTTTACGACCTTAAACGACGTGCCCTTGATGAGCCCCAGGTCCATAAGGTGACGGCGCAGTGCACCCTCACCGTGAAGCTTGACGATGGTAGAGCTCTCGCCCACCTTGACGTCACCCAACGTCTTCATGTACTTGTCCCCCTTTCAGCTTTTTGCGAAATGCTGCGAACTAACCGACGGTCATGATGTGCATGGCAACCTTGGAATCGATACCAAAGCGTGCACCCAGCACCGTGACGATGATATTGGCGCCACTCGAGCTCACCACGTGGATCTCGTTGCCCTCGACAAAGCCGAGGTCCTTGAGATGGTGCTTCATATCCTCATTGCCCTTTACGCGAGACACGCGCACGGTTTCGCCCGCTTTTACCATCGAAAGCGGCATAGCCGGCATCTGCGGTCCGCAAGACATGAGTGAGCTCCTAACGTCAGTTCGTCCTCAACATCGACGCAGCAAAAGTTAACCACGTCTATGTTCGCTATAGTAAACTAGCACGTGGTTAACTTTTTGGAAAGGGTCCCCATTTAGATTTCGAAAAAGTTTCCTATACGAAACAAAAAGGCGCGGCAAAGAGCTGTCCTTTGCCGCGCCCTGTCATGCTTAGAGCGAGAGGTTTCTGATCGATGTGACGCAGGAAGCCTCGTCTACGCCCGAAACGCGGAAGATGATGTCCTCGCCGCACTCGCCGTAGAGAGCCATGAGCCCCATTACATCGCGGCCGTCGGTATGGCGATCGCCGATACTGACCGATACGTTGCTACGATGCTTGGCAATGATGTCGTAAAGCAGCGCAACCGGGCGGGCATGCAGTCCCAACGGATCTTTAATCGTCTTCGTAAACTCGACCATGTCCCCTCCCACGACATCGCACATTCGGCCGGCAAACCCAGCCACGTGGTAGTTATTGTACGTTACCGGCGCACCCCCGTCTCACAAAAAACGAGGGAAGGCACACGTCCTTCCCTCGTTGCTGGCAATAGGTAGCCGCTCGCCTACATCAGGCGCAGGCTGACGTCCTTGAGCTGGGCGCCGGAAACGGCACTCGGAGCACCCGACATAAGGTCGGAGCCGCTGGCCGTCTTGGGGAACGCCATGACGTCGCGGATGGAGTCGGAACCGGTGAGCAGCATGCACACGCGGTCCAGGCCCTGAGCAAAACCACCCATCGGGGGTGCACCAAACTTGAGCGCCTCCATGAGGAAGCCGAACTGCGACTCGGCTCGCTCCTCGGTGAAGCCCAGGAGCCTGAGCATAGACATCTGCATCTCGGCGTTGTGGATACGCATACCGCCGCCGCCGGCCTCAAAGCCGTCCATGACAAAGTCGTAGGTGCAGGAACCGGCCGCCAGCGGGTCGGCCTCGATCTTGGCGATGTCGGTCTCGGTCGGCAGCGTGAAGGGCTGATGCTCGGCAGCGTAGGCCTTGCGGTCCTCATCCCAGTGGAACAGCGGGAAGTTGACGACCCACAGGAAGTCGTGGCCCTCACGCTTGATCTCGAGCGCGTTGGCCATGTGGGAACGCATACCGCCCAGGATCTCGTCAGAGAGCAGGCGCGGGCCGGCGGCGAACATCACGAGGTCGCCAGGCTCGACGTCCATGCGCTCGCGCAGAGCCGCCATCTCCTCGTCCGAGAAGAACTTGACGATGGGGCTGTTGATGGAGCCGTCCTCGCGGAAGGCGATCCAGGCCAGGCCCTTGGCGCCAAACGTGGAGGCCACGCCGGCGAGCTTATCGATCTTGGCACGTGCCCAGGCGCCGGCGCCCTTGGCGTTGATGGCCTTGACGACAGAGCCCTCCTCGTTCGCGGCAGTCGCAAAGACCTTGAACTTGGAGTTGGCAAAGATGTCGGTCAGGTCGACCAGGTGCATACCATAGCGGGTATCGGGCTTGTCGGAGCCATAGGTGTCCATGGCCCCCCAGTAGTCCATGCGACGCAGCGGCGTGGGCATCTCGACACCCATGCGGCCGAAGGCATCGGACAGAACTTCCTCGAGCGCGCTCATGACGTCGTTCTGGTCCACGAAGGACATCTCGATATCGACCTGGGTGAACTCGGGCTGACGGTCGGCACGCAGGTCCTCGTCGCGGAAGCACTTGGCAACCTGGTAGTAGCGCTCGACGCCACCGACCATGAGCAGCTGCTTCAGGAGCTGCGGGGACTGCGGCAGGGCGTAGAAGTTACCCGGCTGAATACGGCTGGGAACGATGAAGTCGCGGGCGCCCTCGGGCGTGGACTTGAACAGGGAGGGCGTCTCGACCTCCATGAACTCACGGTTGTGCAGCGCCTCGCGAATGGCAAAGGTAAAGTCGGAGCGCAGCTTGAGGTTGGCCATCATCTCGGGACGGCGAAGGTCCAAATAGCGATAGCGCAGGCGGGTGTCCTCGCTGGTCTCGATGCCGTCCTCGATCTGGAACGGCGGGGTGACGGACGTGTTGAGCACCTCGGCGTGGTCGGTCAGGACCTCGATCTCGCCGGTCGCGAGCTTAGTGTTGGTGGTCTCCTCGCCACGGGCGCGCACGACGCCGTGGATCTTGATGGGCCACTCGGGGCGCATGGTCTCGGCGATCTTAAAGGCATCGCCGTCGGAGTGCTCGGGGTCGAAGGTGAGCTGCGTGATGCCCTCGCGGTCGCGAAGGTCGCAGAAAATAAGGCCGCCGTGGTCGCGGCGACGGCTCACCCAACCGGTGAGGGTGACCTCTTCGCCCACGTTCTCGAAGCGAAGCTCGCCGCAGGTACGGGTGTGCATGGAATGCTCATCGATGGGACGGGTCTGGCTCATACCAGTGATCCTCCTTTATGGATCTGTGCCGCCCCGTGTCGTTCCGGGCGGCGTCGTACAGATTTGCCCAGCCTGCGTAAACCGCGCAGCCAGACATGGCGTTCTATCTTATCGCACCCGCGTCGATGTGCCGCGGAAAAGTAGCTCCTGCCCAAAGACTTGACGGAGACGAAACAATTGACGCGGCCTGACCGTCGCCCAGGCGCGCCGCGTGCGACAATGTGCCCCAATACAACTGCACTCGGAAAGGCCCGCCATGACTGCACGCCTCATCGTTATGGATATCGACTCCACGCTCATCAACCAGGAAGTCATCGACCTGTTGGGCGAGGAAGCCGGCGTGGGAGAGCAAGTTGCACAGATCACCGAACGCGCCATGCGCGGCGAGCTTGACTTTAAGCAGGCGCTCGAGGAGCGCGTGGGGCTGCTTGCCGGCTTGGATGAGAGCGTGTTCGAGCGCACCTTTGAGCGCGTGACGTTTACTCCCGGCGCGCTGGAGCTTGTGCGCTCGGCGCACAGCAAGGGCTGGAAGGTCGGCGTGGTGAGCGGCGGCTTCCACGAGGTCGCCGACAAGATCGTGGCCGCCGCGGGCATCGATTTTTGCCTGGCCAACCGTCTGGAAGTCGTGGACGGCAAGCTCACGGGTAAGCTGGCGGCAGACATTGTGACCAAGGAATCCAAGCTCATTCAGCTGCTGGATTGGGCGGTTGAGTGCGGTGTCGACATGGCCCACACCGTCGCGATCGGCGACGGCGCCAATGACATCCCCATGATTCAGGCCGCGGGCACGGGCATCGCGTTTTGCGCCAAGCCCAAGACGCGCGAAGCCGCCCCGTTTGCCATCGACGAACGCAACCTGACACTCGCCATGGATATCATCCTGCGCGACTAGTCGATCCTTCTAACAATAGAATCAGTCTGTCCTATAGTTTCCGAACAATTTTGTCTTAGTGTTCGGAAACATACCCTTTGAGTGCTAGACTTTGCGCCGTCGAAGGGAACATATATGGATAAGCGAGATCTAGAGCAGCTGCTGAGCGATGTTGCCGGCGGATCAGTCGCCCCTGCCGACGCGCTTACGCGCATCCAGACGGCGCCAACCGCCGATCTGGGTTTTGCGCAGCTCGATCTTTCGCGCGGAGTGCGCCAGGGAGCCGGCGAGGTTGTCTACGGTGCCGGTAAAACCGCCGAGCAAATTGCCGCCATTATCGAGGCGCTGCGCGATGCCGGCCAGGAGCGCATCCTAGTCACACGCTTGGATGCCGAAAAAGCCGCGCGCACCGCTGAGTTCCTCGGCAACGACATCGACCTGGGATATGTCCCGGACGCCCAGCTCGCCCTGGTGGGTGGCAAGCCCTCCCCCACCGGCAACGGACACATCGTCGTCGCCTGCGCCGGTACGAGCGACCTGCCCGTCGCCGAAGAGGCGGCACTGACGGCCGAGTTCTACGGCAACGAGGTCGATCGCCTCTACGACGTGGGTGTCGCCGGCCTGCACCGCCTGCTCGCTCATGCTGAGGAACTTGCCCAGGCGCAGGTGGTCATCGCCATCGCCGGCATGGAAGGCGCCCTGGCGAGCGTTATCGGCGGTCTTGTGAGCTGTCCGGTCATCGCCGTCCCCACCAGTGTGGGCTATGGCGCGAGCTTTGGCGGCGTGGCCGCACTGCTCGCCATGCTCAACTCCTGCGCCAGCGGCGTTTCAGTCGTCAACATCGACAATGGCTTCGGCGCCGCCTACCAGGCAAGTCTTATCAATCATTTGAGCGCCGGCACGCCCTGCGCCCGTTAAGGAGCATTCTATGTCCAACCATCAGCACACGCTTATCATCGACGGCACCTCGGGCATCAGCGGCGACATGACCGTCGCAGCCCTGCTCGACCTGGGCGCCAGCGAGGAGCACCTGCGCGAACAGCTCGCCACGCTGCCGGTCGGCGGCTTTGAGATTGCCGTCACCCGCGTAAACAAGCATGGCATCGACGCCTGCGACTTTGACGTTCAGCTGGCAGAGGAGCTCGAGAACCACGACCACGACATGGCCTGGCTCTACGGCAACGAAGCAGCTGCCGAGCACACACACGAGCATGAGCACCACCATCATGCCCATGGTGAGCACGAGCACCGCCATGGGCACGCGCGTGACCACGACCACGACCACGACCACGACCACGACCACGAGGGTCACCATCACGCCCACCACCACCATCACCGTTCTTTGGCGGACGTCACCGCCATCATCGATGGCTCGCAGATGAGTGATGGCACCAAGCGTCGCGCGCTCGCCATCTTTACCGCGCTCGCCGCCGCCGAGGCCAAGGCCCACGGCAAAACGCCCGAGACCGTCATGTTCCACGAAGTAGGCGCCATCGATTCCATCGTTGACATCTGCTCTGTCGCCATCTGCCTCGATGACCTGGGCATCGAGGATATTGTCGTCGAGTCGCTCTCCGAGGGTCACGGCACCATCCACTGTGCCCACGGCCTTATGCCCATCCCGGTGCCCGCCGTCGTCAACCTATGCCAGGCAGGCAATATCGCCCTCACGCCCGCACCGGTCGCCGGCGAGCTCGTGACGCCGACGGGCGCCGCCATCGTCACCGCGCTGCGTACGTCCGACCAACTGCCCTCACGCTACCGCATCGAAGCTGTCGGCTACGGCGCCGGCAAACGCCCCTACGAAGGTTGCTCCGGTACGCTCCGCTGCCTGCTCGTTCACGCGGACGCATAGCCATGGATGCCCGCAAAACCAAAAGCCGCGCCGCCATTGTCACGGCGTTTTCCGAGCTCCTTCGCGAGGAGGACTACGGCAAGATCACCGTCGGCGACATCATCGCGCGCGCCCATGTGGGTCGGGCCACGTTCTACGGCCTCTTTAAGAGCAAAGACGACCTACTGTCCAAGCTCGTAAGCGACATCTGCACCCACGCCCTCGACGACGATGGCACACCGCTCGACGACCCACTCGTGCAGGTCGAACATATCCTCAACAACCTCTGGGAGCGCCGCCAGGGCGTTCTAGCCCTCGTAGCCGGCGCCGGCTCACGCGTCTTCGCCGACTGCTTACGCAAGACCATCATGTCACGAGCAGCCGAAACCGTCCCCACCGACCCAAACGGCCCCGCCGCCACCATGGACCGAAGCTTCCTACTACACCACATAGCCTCAAGCTTCGTAGGAATGGTCCAATGGTGGGCCTGGCACAACTTCCAAGCCCCAAAAGAGGACGTAGCCAAAGACTACCTCTCAGCCATAAAACCCCTCTTCAACTAAGTAAGAACCTCATCCCAAAGCATCGCCCCAACCCAAGGCGCCACGCATCCCAAAGATTCACTCACGCTTCAACGCCCCTACCAGCAACAAGCCCCTCCCATCCAAATTCAGATATATATGTTGAGTTGCTTGTTCGAACACAGCCAAGAATGCCCAGGGCTCGGTAGGGGTTAACTTTCCAACGCACTCCGCAGGACGCAAAAAGGCTCGCCGCACAAAGTGCGCAGCGAGCCTTTTTGCATGTCCGAGGACGCGTTGGAAAGTTAACCCCTACCGAGCCCGGACCTTATAGAGCCGTCCTTTGACTAGAACATGCCCAAGAAACCGTGCACAAACAGTGCAGCCAGAGCGGCACCGACAAACGGAGCGATGCCAGGAACGAGCAGGCCGTACTTCCAGTTGTTGTCAGCCTTGTTCTTGATCGGCAGCACCTGATAGGCCATGCGAGGACCAAGGTCACGAGCCTGGTTCATGGCGAAGCCGGTGATGCCGCCCATGCCCATGCCAACAGCCCAAACGATCAGGCCGACGCAGATGGCGAGCATCAGAACGTTCTCGCCGGCGCGGCTAGCGGCAGCAAGGATGGCGCTAATGAACACGAAGGTGCAGATAGCCTCGCAGAAGAAGTTGCGAACATAGTTCGTGCCCTCGGTGGTGGGGTTGGTCGAGAAGATGTTGCGCTGGGCAATGGGGTCGACGACACCCTCGGAAGCCTTGAACTCATCGGCATACATAAGCCAAGCGATTACGGCGCCCACAAAGCCGCCGAGCATATCGGCAATCATGAAGGGGATGCAGCTGCTCCACGGCACCAGGCCTACGATGCACTGGGCAAGCACCATGGCGGGGTTCATGCACACGGCGCCGCCAAAGACAAACAGGCAGACCGAGATGCCAAAAGACCAGGTGGTGATGGCAAACATGTGGCCGGAGCCCTGATACTTGGTGCCCTTGAGCACGGTATCGCAGTGCACGCCCACGCCAAAGATGATCATGAGGGCCGTTGCGCCGAATTCACAGAGGAGTTTGGTAAGCATAAAACCTTATCTTTCTTGTCAGTTATAAACGATTCGTTTAGGCCGCGCGCTAGTGCTGAGCGACAACAACGCCCAGGCCATCGGGAATGACGGCCACCTTGGCATCGGCACCCTTCATCTCAAAGGCGAGCTTGAGCGCCTCCTCGAGGGTGTTGACCGGCGTCATGTGCATATCCTTGATCATCTGGTGATCGCACAGGTCGGTGACCATGATCACAGGGTGATGCGCCAGGATGCGGGCAAAGATCTGGCTCGTCCACTGATCGGGCAGGGTCTCGTCCTTAGGACGGTCGATGCAGGCGCGCTCAAACTCTGCCGGATCGTTGTCGGCGATGTTGTGATAGAAGCCCTCGCCGCCGTGACCGTCGGCACAACCGGCGACGTCGATGATCACACCGCCCTCGGGAAGCGTGGCCTCGGCAGAGCACATGCCCTTCACGGCCTGGTAGATGTTCTGGTCGAGCGGGTAGCCGCCGTTGGTGGTGATGGCAATCTCGCACTCGACGGGCTCAACGCCGGCAAGGCTCTTTACGAACTCGCAGCCAGCCTCGTGTGCCTTGTGGATGTCGCCGGCGAAGGAGCCAATGACCTCGTGCTTGCCGTTGAGCACCACGTTCAGCACAAAGGCAAGGTGAGCCATCTCGGCAGCGGCAAACATGTCCTCGCTCACGTGGTTATGGCACAGGTTGCCGGCACGCGAATGGGAATCGTTCACAAACTGGCCGTTGTGGTTGTACATGATGGTCTTGTAGCTGGCGATGCCAGGCAGGACGGACTTGCGGCTGCCAGAGAAACCGGCAAAGAAGTGCGGCTCAATGAAGCCCTCTGCAAGCAGCAGATCGCAATCGGCGGCAATCTTGTTGATGATGCACTCGCCACCAGAAGGCAGGGTACCGATCTTTTTCATCATGCTGTCGTCAGTCGCGACGTGCATAACGATTTCCTCGTTGGCAACGATCTCCTCGCCATACTTGTTGACGAGTTCCTCGTGTGTCGACGGACGGTGCATACCCGTAGCAACCAAAATACGCACGCGAGCCTCGGGCGCAGCGGAATGGATGTGATGCAGCAGAATAGGCATCGTCACACGCGAGGGAACGGGACGCGTATGATCGGAGCTAATGATAACAATATCCTTCTTGCCAGCACAAAGCTCCTCGAGCGAAGGCGAGCCATAAGGGTTGGCAAGCGACTCCTCTACCAGCTCTTCCTGCGATTTTGTAGTCTTAAACTCGTTTTGATGACCTTCCATCACACCCGCGAAGTTCTTATCCTCGAGCTCCAGATGCAACGTCTTGTGGTCAAACGGCAGTTCACATTCAAACAATGACGAGCGCCCTCTTCCTTTCAACTGACACACTAGATAAACCGTTGGAAGGATACGCCGCTCACCGAAAAACACCACCGTCCACCGACTCGTTAACACAACGTTCATATTTGGCCCACTACAAAACGGCCGCGATCCCAAACGGGATCGCGGCCGCCTGTCAAAGACACTATAGACAGGATGATTTACGCAGCGCCGAGGCAAACATCTAGCCCGAGACGTACGCACGTAAGCCATTTTGCATAAATGCGTTAATTAATTGCATAAACTGGCGTATGGATTTCTAGCCGTAACAGGGTGGTACCCTCCGGAGCGTGCATTTTTGCGAGTATTCAGCATCGCGAAATAAGATTTTGGTGTCAAAAGTCTTTCAAAAGTTAGATAGTCCTCATGACTCGTCCCATCTGGATAGCATGCGGCGAGAAACCAGCCATATATGAACATCGCCAAAGCCCAATTGTCGTGCAAAAGCATCAACAGGGGCCGCGAACGTCACCCATAGCCTTATGCACCAATCTTTGGCTGCTGAAAACTCCGTTTTTTGCACGTCGCCCCAAGCACCACCCTCACCCAGCGGCTGATCCGCCGAAGACCAGACATCGCAGGGCCCGCCATTAGTTTACTTTTAGGCACACTCCGCAGGACGCAAGAAGCCCTCGCCGCACTCCACGCTATGCGCGAAGCGCGCCTTATTCCCTTCAGCTTTAATCCCAGAAGACCGAGGACGCAGGGACCCGATGGGTTTCCCTCTGAATGCATTCCGCAGCACGAAGCCCCCTTATCCGCAGCTCCGAAGGAGCAGGATAAGAGGGCTTCAAGTGCGAGGACGCATTCAGAGGGAAACCCATCGGGTCCCGGTGAGAGCCACAGGGCTATCGATTACCCCGTGTTCTGCAATCCTGCCGAGACGCCGGTCACAGTCGAAAGGATCAGGCTCATGTACTCGGCCTTCTTCTCTTCGGCCATCTCGTCCTGGTTCATACGCACCTCACGAAGGGCGCGGACCTGGGCGATGGACAGGGCGTCGACATAGGGGTTACGCACGCGGACGGCACAGCCGAGCACGCGACGACGCTGCAGCGGCCACTCGTCACCGACGATGGCAAGGACCCACTTACGCGTGAGCTGCATCTCGGTGAAGACCTTCTCGGACAGATCCTGGCGATCGCCCAGGTGCAGATACATCTTGGCGATGCGCTGGTCGGTCTTGGCGATCGACATCTCGATGTTGTCGATAAAGGTGCGGAAGAACGGCCACTCCTGGTAGGCAGCCTTGAGCTGGTCAAGGTCGCCCAGCTGCTCGCAGGCGGTGCCCAGGCCGTACCAAGCGGCCAGGTTAATGCGCGCCTGACTCCAGCTGAAGATCCACGGAATGGTACGCAGGTCGTCGAGCGACTTGGCGCCCAAGCCGCGCTTGGCGGGACGCGAGCCAATCGGCAGCAGACCGACCTCGGTCAGCGGCGTCACGGTCGAGAACCACGGTGTAAAGTCCTCGGTGTTCAGCAGGTCCAGATAGCGCTCGTGGCTTGCGGCGTTAAGCTTCTCGGCCATATCCCAGAACTTCTGCGTGGTCTCGGTGTTAGTCTTCTCGACACTCGGGGCCGACTGCAAAAGCGTTGCGGCGGCAACGGACTCAACATGGCGCTGAGCCAGCGTGCGGTTGCCGTAACGGGCAAAGATGACCTCGCCCTGCTCGGTGAGCTTAAAGAAGCAGTTGACCGAACCCTTGGGCTGCGCCAGCACGGCCTTGTTAGCCGGGCCGCCGCCACGGCCCACGGCACCGCCGCGACCGTGCATGAGCACCAGGTCGATATCGTTCTTCTCGGCCCACTTGGCAATGCGCTCCTGCGCGGAGTGCAGCGCGAGCATGGCCGTGGTAGGACCGGCATCCTTGGAGGAGTCGGAGTAGCCCAGCATGACCTCCATGCGGCGGTTGGTCTGGGCAAGGCGCTTTTGCACCACGGGCAACGTAAGCATCTGGTCGAGCACATCGACGCAGCCCTCGAGGTCCTCGAGCTGCTCGAACAGCGGGATCACGTCGAGCTCGGGAACGTCCTCCTCGTGCGCGAAGGACAGGTGGGCCAGCTCAAAGACGTCAGCCACGTGCTGAGCGCTCTTGGTAAACGAGATGATGTAGCGGTGCGCCATCTTCTTGCCGTAGCGCTTTTGGATGGAGCCGATAGCGCGGAAGGTATCGATGACCTCACGCGTCATGGGCTGCAGGTCGCCATGGATACCGTTCTCGTGGATATCCTTGAGGGCGCGGGCATGCACCACGGAATGCTGACGGAACTCCATCTCGACCATATGGAAGCCGAAGGACTCGACCTGCCAGATGATGGTCTGGACCGGGCCGTAGGCAGCACGGACGGCACCGCAGGCGGCCAGCGAACGCTGGACGACGCGCAGGTCGTCCAGGAACTCATCGGCGCTGTGGTACATGGTATCGGTGATACGACGCACAGTGGCGTTCAGACGGTCGGCCATGACGAGCATGACGGCGCGATGCGGCTCGTGCTCGGAGATCAGCTCGGCGCGGGCCGTGTACCGAGGGCTCATCTCGACCTGATGGTTCCACAGGTTAATGAGCTCGGCAGAAGGCTTGCTGTAGGTGGCCTCGAGCGTGAGGTTACGGCCGATGCGGCGGCATTTGTCCTCGAGTTTGAGCACCATGTGGGTGAAGTACTTGGCGGCGACCTCGCGGCTCACCTTGGCGGTAACGTTGGGGTTGCCGTCACGGTCGGAACCGATCCAGCTGCCGGGGTGGAAGAACGCCGGGCACAGCGGCGGCA
>DXMG01000009.1 GCA_019414325.1 Collinsella sp.
GTTACAGATCGAGACAAACCGCCCCCAACCGCCACAAAGGTGCCTGTCCCCTTTGTGGTGATTGGCAGGCGGGTATCAAAAAGTGTCAGACGGGGCGGCTGTCGAGCACCTGCGTGCGAAAAGAAGTATCGGCCTACGTCGTTGCCGTTGAGCGACGCGTTGTTTGTAGGGATACTGAAACCACGACAAACAGCGTGCGAAAGGATTGATGCATGGCTTTCCGTAATGACTTCCTGTGGGGCGGCGCAACGGCTGCCAACCAGTGCGAGGGCGCCTACGACGTGGACGGCCGCGGCCTGGCCAACGTGGACGTGGCTCCGCACGGCCCCGAGCGCTATGCGGTGGTCTCCGGCCAGCGCAAGATGCTCGACTTCGAGGACGGCTATTACTATCCCGCGCAGACCGGCATCGATTTCTACCACCACTACAAGGAGGACATCGCTCTCTTTGCCGAGATGGGCTTTAAGACCTTCCGTATGAGCCTGGCGTGGACCCGCATCTTCCCCAACGGCGACGAGACCGAGCCCAACGAGGCTGGCCTGGCCTTCTACGAGGACGTATTCCGCGAGTGTCAGGCGCACGGCATCGAGCCGCTCGTGACCATCACGCACTTCGACTGCCCGATTCACCTCATCAAGGAGTACGGCGGCTGGCGCAACCGCAAGCTCATCGACTTCTACAAGAACCTCGCGACCACGATCTTCACCCGCTACAAGGGCCTGGTGAAGTACTGGCTCACCTTCAACGAGATCAATATGATTCTGCACCTGCCGTTTATGGGTGCCGGCCTGGTCTTTGAGGAGGGCGAGGACAAGGAGGCCGTCGAGTACCTGGCCGCCCACAACGAGCTCGTTGCCAGCGCTTGGGCAACCAAAATCGTTCACGAGATCGACCCTGAGGTCAAGATCGGCTGCATGCTCGCCGCAGGTAGCTACTACCCCTACAGCTGCCGTCCGGGCGATGTGCGCCAGGCGCAACTCGACAATCAGGACAATTACTTCTTCGTCGACGTTCAGAGCCGTGGCTACTACCCGGCCTATGCCGTCAAGAAGCTCCAGCGTCTGGGCATCGATGTGGGCATGACCGACGAGGACCGCGAGATCCTGGCCGCCAACACCGTCGACTTCATCAGCTTTAGCTACTACAGCACCCGCTGCTCCGCCGGTGCCGATAACCCCGATGTCGAGCGCACCCAGGGCAACGCCTTCGCCGGCGCCAAGAACCCCTACCTGCAGGAGAGCCAGTGGGGCTGGGCCATCGATCCGCTGGGCTTCCGCATCACCCTCAACGACCTGTACGACCGTTATCAGAAGCCGCTGTTTGTGGTTGAGAACGGTCTGGGCGCCAAGGATGTTGTCGAGGAGGATGGCTCCATCAACGATGACTACCGTATCGACTACCTGCGTCAGCATATCGCCGCGATGCGCGATGCGGTGACCGAGGACGGCGTTGACCTGCTGGGCTACACCACCTGGGGTCCGATCGATCTGGTCTCGGCTGGCACGGGCGAGATGTCCAAGCGCTACGGCTTTATCTATGTGGATCGCGACGACGCCGGCAACGGTACCCTCAAGCGCTCCAAGAAGAAGAGCTTCGACTGGTACAAGAAGGTTATCGCTTCTAATGGTGAGGACCTGTCCTAAGGAAGCTGAGACACTTAACTTCAGAGTCTCCTAACCAAGGCGCCCGGCGAGTGGTTAATGCTCGCCGGGCGCCTTGCCGTCTGCGGATTTTGGGACATGTGGCCCGCTTTTTGAGCCTGCCTGTCGGTACACTAAAAGCACTATGGGCACCCGCGAGCGACATATCGGCCACGCGGCCGCCCGATCCGCACCCGTGGCGGATCCCAGGGGCGGCAGGCTCTTCGCCATGCCGCGATTCCTTGTTGGCATAACACATCAGGCGTACCGTCACCGCGTCTTCGCTATCGCCGGCGCCATCACCGCACTGTTCCTCATGCTTTTGGCAGTCTTGCCGGCGCTGTTCGCCTTCGACCCCAAACTTTCTAACGCCGTGCCCGCCTATAGCGAGGTGTCCGAAGAGGTCGTGGATGCGCTCGTCCATTCGAGCTCTCTGCCGTTGCTTGTTGCCGCAATTATATTTTCGATTTGGGGCGTATCGGTCTATCTGCGCTGTTTGGACTATGTGTTGCGCCGCCGCCTTGTTGCCGTCGCCACCATCTGCGCCCTGTGGATGATCGAAGTCATTCTCAAGTACAAGTCGTTCACGCCGTTCTATGCCACCGTGCTGTGGTACCTGTACTACGTGCCCATGACGCTCATTCCGCTGCTCTACCAGTTGTGTGGTCTGCGCCTTGCAGGCCTGGAGCAACACCGCCTGGGTCGCCGCTACTGCGCTGCGCTGTGGATTGTGGCTATCCTGCTTATCGGATTTGTGCTCACCAACGATTTTCACCAGCAGGTCTTCCGCTTTGACCGTACAAGTGACACCTGGAGCAACGATTACACGTACGGCTGGGGTTATTTCGCCGTTCTCGTGTGGACGGCCTTTAACTTTGTGGCCTTTTTTATCCTGGTGGGCCGGTCCTCGTCCTTTCGCATCCAACGTTTCTCGGGCATGGCGGCGCTCGTGCTGCTGGGCGGCGCGTTCTTTGCCATCTCATATGCGTTGCGCGTGTCCTGGGCATGGAGGCTCAACTTCTCGCTCATCTATTGCGTCTTGTGCGTGGTGGCGATGGAAATCTGTCTCGATTGCGGTGTCATTCCGTCATATCACGACATCGCCGGCATCTTCGACACCTTGCCGCTCGACCTCAAAGTTCTAACGCGCGACCTGCAGGAAGTCTATGCCACGCCAGTGTCGAAGCCAATGCCGGCGGGCGTGTGCGAAGAGCTGCGAGCCCAGGAACACGGGCATGCCCATGCCTTTGCCGTGGAGTCCAATCCCGATGTAATGTACCGAGCCTTTCCACTGCTGGGCGGATCGGCCCTGCTTGCCCAAGACGTGTCGGATCTCAACGAGCTTAACCGTGAACTGGCACACCGTCGCATGGAGTTGCAGCGTCAAAACGAGCTGCTCGCCGCCGACTACGACCTTAAGACGCATTTGGCAGATCAAGAGGCCGAGACCTTGTTGGTCCAAGACGTGGACCAAGCGCTTGCCCGCGCGCTCGAAGGGATGTACGACCTGCTGAGCTCGCTGCCGCCGTTGACCGACGAAGCGTCTTCGCACGAGCGCTACCGCATGCTGCAGCGCGCCAAGATGCTCGTCGCCTATTGCAAGCGCAAGGGGTCGCTCACGTTGGCACAGCACGGGGAGAGCGGTTTTGATCGCGACCGCATTCAGCTCATTGCCAACGAGCTCGCAAGTGACCTGCGCACCATCGATATCGACTGCGCCTCGATTATCGCCATACGGCGCCCGTTGCATGCCAGTACGGTAAGCGCCCTGTACGACTGCGTGTATGACTTTGCGTTTTTTGCCTACACCACCGACCATCCGGCGCTTATGTATCACTTGGGCGACCATGACCGATGCAGTGTCGAGCTGCGCGCCACGCTTTTTTCCAACGATGATGCAGATCTTTCGCAGACGCCCGCTGCGCAAGAGCTCGAAAGCGCTCTGCAAGGGCGCAACGTGGCATACCGCCTTGAGGGCGAACCCGGCCAGTTGCGTATGATCGTGTTGATGCCGAGGGCGGGTGAGTGACGATGCGGATTTCGCTCATCCTTCCCCAAATCGTTGCGCTCGATGTTGTCTTTGCCCTGGCTGCGTGTCTGCAGACGATCCACGTCCCGCTCATTTCATCGCGCCGCTCGTCCTATAACCGTAAGGTGATTTGCGCCTACGAGGCGAGCCTCGTGGTTCACCTGGTGGTTTCGGCGCTTATCCTGTTCGCGTCGTCTGGCTCGTATCTGGTGGCGCCGCTTGACGTTTGCGCCAGGGCAATGGGCGGAGTGCTGTGGCTCAATGCCGCAATCTTTGCCTATGGCGTGGTGCTTATGGTGCGCTATCGTCGCCCCGTCATGCTGGTCGAGCTGCTGCTTGTTGTCGCCGTTACACCGCCGGTGGTTTTTGCCATGGGCTCGGCGTGGACCGTTGTCCTTATCGCAGAGGGAGCGTTCTTCCTGTTCCGTTCCATCGCGGCGCTCTTGATGGACGTCCGTAACCGCCAGGAGGATATCACCGCGTTCTCGACGATCGAGACCATCAACGTGATTCCCGTGGGCATCCTG
Source organism: Collinsella sp. (assembly GCA_019414325.1). GTDB lineage: Bacteria > Actinomycetota > Coriobacteriia > Coriobacteriales > Coriobacteriaceae > Collinsella. Next base: position 4,197 of record DXMG01000009.1, read on the forward strand.
TATCTGGACCCGAGGGGCCGTCCGCTGCTCATGAACCGCTGCATGCGCAGAAACCTGGTGGAACTTCATATGCCCACCGACCTAGGCGATATGAGCGGCACATGGAACGACCTGCGCAAACTCAGCATGCAAATGCCCGAAAGCAGCCAGAACCGTGTGCGGATTAGTCTGGACCGCTTTGGTGAGGCGCGGGCGGTGGTCGAGGTTTCTCCCGCCGAGATTCGCTTGTTTGTGCACGATGACGTTATGGTTTCGGGCCGCCTCTTTGAGCGCATTATCGGCCTGGATGTAACAGAGTATGCGCATGCTCATGATCGCCTGGCGCAAGCCAACCACCTGCTTGAGCTTGCGGGCCAAGAGCTCCAAGCCCAGATCGAAGAAGTCAAAAAAGTTGCTGACAATGCGGCCTATCTGCGTATGCGCGCTCGCGTGCACGACGTGATCGGGCAGCGCCTGTCCATCCTCCATCGTTATCTGGAGGAGGGGCGCCTGGATGACGAGTCACTCGAGCAGATCGACCCGCTGCTGCGCTCAATCGCTGCCGATCTGCGCAGTGGGGGCGACACCGAACCGACAGAGCAACTGGGCGATATCGTCCATGCCTTTGGCCTGGTGAGCGTGCAGATCGATGTGGAGGGCGAGCTGCCTGAGGACGCGCGTGTCGCCGCAGCCTTTCTGCAGATTATCCGCGAAGCCTCGACCAATGCCACCAAGCATGCACAGGCCCATCGGGTCCATGTGCGCCTGTGGCGGGAGACGTCGGAAGGCAGCGCTGTTGCGCGGATGACCGTTTCTAACGACGGCGCGCCTGCACCCGTATCGTATCGCGAGGGAACGGGTATTCCAGGTATGAGGCATGTCGCGCAAGATCTGGGCGGCTGCCTGGAAATCCATGCCGCCCCGCCCTTTACGCTTGCGGTGTCCATCCCGCTCAACGCCAGCGCCACAGCTCAAAGGAGAAACTCATGATTCGCGTCCTTATCGTCGAAGACCAAGCTATCTTGCGCGAGAGCCTGGCGCGCTCCGTTGGCGACCAGCCCGATATGACCGTTGTTTCCGCCATTGCCGATGCTTCCGAGGCCTTGGGTGTCGCGCTCAAGGAGCGCCCGGACATGATACTGATGGACGTATGCACCGAGCATGATTCCAACGGCATCGTGGCGGCGGCGCGCATTAAAGAACAACTGCCCGAGTGCCGCGTCATTATCATGACCGGCATGCCCGAGATCACCTTTGTCGATCAGGCCCGCGAGGCGGGCGTCGATAGCTTTGTGTACAAGAACGTCGGTATCGACGAGTTGTTCGCCGTGATGCGCTCCACGCTGGCGGGCTATTGCACGTTTCCCAAGCCGCCCGAGAGTATTTTTTCGGGTACGGCGGCACTCGACGATGTTGAGCTATCGATTTTGCGCCTTGCCTGCGAGGGCAAGAGCCGTCGCGAGATCGCGGCCGAGCTGTTTATGAGTGAGGGCACCATCAAGCGTCGCATCTCGGAGATCCTCAACAAGACCGGCTACGACAACATCATGCGCTTGGCCGTGCGCGCAGTAACGGAGGGCAGCATCGTTCCCAATATGGAGCGCTAGCGCTCGTTACGCATCGGCACAAAAACGACGGGGCCGCAGGATCAACTCCTGCGGCCCCGCCTGACATGTGCGCGGATGTATCCGCCAATCCGCGGCCGTCGATGTCTGCCGCTACGCGATGGTTGCGCTGTAGGAGGCGACGTCCTCGTAGGAATCGGTCAGGTAGGCGTCGATGCCGATGGTCGTATTGACCAGGTCGTCAAGGCTGTCAAGCTCGCCGCTCGAGAACGTGAATTCCTCGGTGGCGCTGGTGCCGGGCATCAGGTTAGCCGAGAACCAGGGTTCCTTCATAGTGCCGTTGACGTTGGTCTTGCCGGAAGGAGCGTAGAAGGTCAGGTCCTTGTCGCTCTTGTTGGTGATGTTGACGACAAAGCCGATGTCGCCCCAGTCGTCCTTGAATTTCTCGGTGATGGTGATGGTGCACAGATCGTCATCGGCGACGGTGACGGCGGGGGAGATTTCGACACTCTGGACGTCGTCGTCTTCGACGGCCTCATCGACCTCTTCTTCCTTCTCGGCCGCCTCGCGATCCTTCTTCACCGTGCCGGACAGATCCTTGTCGGACTTGGTGAAGATAAGCTTGTCGCCTTCCACCTCAAGGACGAGCTTGTCGTCCTTGAGCTTCAGGTCGTGCGACTCATCTTCGGCGGTGATCGTTACGGTGGTGGCGTCCTTGGCTTCCCATTTCAGGTCGGCGACCTCAAGGAACATATCGAGGACGCCTGTGCCGTCCTCGTCGAGGATCAGGACGCAGTTGAGGCCCCACTCCTTGAGCATATCCATGTACTCATCGGTGAGCTCTTCGCCATCCAAGGTTCCACCCGAGTACTGCCAGCTGCCGACGAAGTTGGCCTTGGGGTCCTTGCCGCCGCCGCTGCAGCCCGTCAGGGCAAAGGCGAGCGCCAGGACGCATGTCAGAAATGCGAGTACGGACTTTTTGAACGTTGTCTTCATGGTGTCCTCCTTCATCGAACGAAACCCATAGAAGCAAATGCGGGGGTGGCGGATCCCCCGCCAATTACCAGATAGAGGGGCTAGGGCCGGGGCGTTCCGCAGTTGCTGCAGAACTTGCCGCCGTTTTCGCTGCCGCAGTTGGGGCAGAACCACTTTGCCGGTGCCGGGGCGGGTGCGGGACTGCCGCACTCGGAGCAGAACTTGCCGGTGTTGGTGGCGCCGCAGCTGCAGGTCCATGCGCCGGCCGCAGGTGCGGCGGCGGGAGCCGGTGCGGGGGCGGGAGCCGGAGCCGGCTGCGGGGCGGCCTGCTGCTGTGCCTGGCCGGCGGCGAACAGCTGGCTGGCGTTCATGCCGCCCATGCCACCTGCCATGCCCATGCCCATAAAGCCTGCCATCGCGCCGTTGGGGTTGGCGGCTGCTGCGCGCATCGCATCGCTCTGGGCGCTGGCGATGTTGGCGGCTGCCATGGTGGGATCGCGCATGACCGCGGCCTTCTGCAGGTCCTTGATCATCTGCTCGTCTTCTTGCGAGGCGGCGATGGAGTTGACGCCAAAGCTCACAATCTCGACGCCACGCAGGTCGCGCCAGTCGGCCGAGAGGACCTCGTTGAGCGCGCGGGCGAGCTCGGTGGTGTGACCGGGGATGGCGCTGTAGCGAATGCCCATCTCCGAGATCTTGGCAAAGGCGGGTTGCAGGGCGGTGAGCAGCTCGGACTTAAGCTGGCTGTCGATCTTATCGCGCGTGTAGCTATCGGTCACGTTGCCGCACACATTGGTGTAGAACAGCAGCGGGTTGGTGATGCGGTACGAATACTCGCCGTTGCAGCGCACGGAGATGTCGACGTCCAGGCCAATGTTGTTATCGACCACGCGGAAGGGCACGGGCGAGGCGGTGCCGTACTTGTTGCCGATGATCTCCTTGGTGTTGATGAAGTAGACACGCTGGTCCTTGCCCGCGTCGCCGCCAAAGGTAAAGCGGCTGCCGATATTGGCGAAGGTCTCCTTGATGGAATCGCCCAGGTTGCCGCTAAAGACGCTCGGCTCGCTGCCGGTGTCAAAGACGAACTCACCGGGCTCCAGCGCGACTTCGATGATCTTGCCGTTTTGCACCACGAGCATGCCCTGGCCGTCGTTGACGGCGATGACCGAGCCGTTGGAGATGACGTTGTCCTCGCCGCGCGTGTTGGAGCTGCGGCCGCCGGTGCGCTTGCTGCCCTTGCAGGCCAAGACGTCAGCGGGCATCGATTCGCAGTAGATAAATTCCTTCCACTGGTCGGCCATGACGCCGCCGGCAGCACCCAATCCAGCTTTCAAGAGTCCCATGGTGATCTTCCTTTCTCGTCAAAGGCCGGGTGGTATTGGTCAGGATGGTTAATCGTCCTTGTCGTCTTTCATGACAACGGTGGTCTCGGTGTGGCTGAAGGTGTCGTGTTTCTCGGTCAGGTCGAGCTCGCCACAATACTCATCGGCACAGGTTGCTTCGTTGGCCGTCTTGAGCTGGCCTACCAGTAGCACGTCTCCGATAATCACGATGATCAGTGGCGCGATGATATTGATGAGGATGCCCTCGATATCAAAGGTGAGGTAATCCGGATCGAAGGCGTATTCCCCCATAAAGAGAATCTGGGAGAGGATAAATCCGATCACAAAGAACAGCACCGAGGCGATAGCGAGCTTGGGCTTGGAGCAAGGAAGCTCGCCGACCATACGGCCGGTTTGGCCGTTCATGGCAAACAGGTAGCTCTTGCCGTTCCACGAGGTGGAAAGCATCCACACGGGGAACAGGGCATAGTCGCTGTCTTCCCAGGTGTAGTCGAGCTGCTTGCTTTCGACCGTGGCATCGTCATATTCGTCGACGACGGTTTCGCGCAGGGCCGAGATCGTGCTTTCCTCCATGCGGCGTTCGGCGCGCGCCTTGCAGGTTTCGCAGTCCTCGTCGTAGCGGTTGGCGATGTAGCCGGGCATATACGCGACCGAAAACGGGCGCAGGGCATCGTAGTCAAACGGCTCGATGGCGTCCATGTGGCCGTCGGGCATCTTGGACGATCCGTCGACGGGCACGCGCTTAAACGAGATGTTTCCCTTGCGGTAGGCGTCGTAGTGGTCGGTGGTCGTGACGGTGCGGTCGGATTCCTCGGTCACGGTCTCGTTGGTCGCATCGAAGTACACTTCGCCGTCAACGCGGGCGCCGTAGAGCCAAAACGGCACGTAGACACCTTGGACCTCGTCGATGTGGTTGCCGGTGACAAAGCTCTTGGGCAGCAAGATCTTGCCCTTGTAGTGTTCCTTGAGTGCGGCTGTGACGTCGTCGCGCCCGAGCTTAAACGGAATTACCAGGTCGGGCGAGAAGTCGCCAGAGAGCTGGCCGGGCGCCACGGCGGAGTTGCCGCAGTACGGGCAGGTGGTGACGGCGACGGTGCCGTCGGACACGAGCTCGGCGCCGCACGACGAGCAGATGTAGCCAGCGTTTTGGGCGAGCTCCTGCACCGCGTCGTCGGCGACGGGCTTGGGCGTTGCGGCTGCTGCATCGGCTTTGGCATCTGCCTTGTCCTGGCGCTCGCGATAGAGGGCCTCGACTTCTTCGACTTCAAAACGAGAATCGCAGTAGTCGCAGACGAGCTTTTGCTCGGCACTGGCAAAGTGAAGGGGGCCGCCACACGCGGGGCATTGATAGTTGATGCTCTCAAAGGCCATGATCGGTCCTTTCGCTGCCGGAGGCTATGCGCCGATGGCGCCGCCGCAGTATTCGCAGCGCCCGCTGGCATCGGGAATGGTGGTGGCTCCGCAGAAGGGGCAGGTCACCGCGGTCTTGGGGGCTTTGGCGGCCACGACGCTGTCGCGCGTCTCCTGGCGCAGCTGCACCAGCGCATCGCGGACTTCGGTTGCCTGGCGCTTGGCCTCGCGATATTCGATGGAGCCGCGCTGATCGATGGTGGAGTCGTTCACGCGCAGGTTGATCTCGGTAAAGTACGGCGTGTTGACGTGGATGGTCAGATTAAAGTCGTAATCCAGGTCGTAGCGCGGCGGGTTGTAGCTCTCGCGCTCGCCGTCCTTGGTCTCGCGATAGATCTCGGTGCGTTGCTCGTCGATATCCATATCGCAGCCGAGTACCTGCGAGAACTCGATGATGTCGGGATTGGCGTCGCGCCAGCGGCTCTGCGAAGTGATGATCAGCAGGCCCGCGTCCTCATCGAGCATAATATTGGTGCGCCCGGCAGAAAGCGTGCGCGTGGGGTTGAACGAAGACAGGCGTTCGGCGTTGGCCTCGCGGTAGGCGAGTTGCTCACGGATATCGTCCGCGGTGCTGGAGCGATAGCCGTGAAAGTAGGGGGAGAGCTTGCCGGCGCACTCTTTGCACAGGTAGCCTTCATTGATTTTTGTCTTACCTAGAAGTCCCAGCTCGGTACCGCAAATCGCGCACTCTTTCTTCTCGAACATCTTGTCAAAGAAGCCCATGGCTGCCTCCCATCAACAGGTAGCGTGTGTCACTTTTGATGATGGGGGAGTGTGCGATTCTTCGCGATACCCAGACGGCTCAAGGAGTCTCCACAACTGGGACACATGGCCCATTTTTGACTAGTCGTTGGGGACGTTCTCAAACGACTAGTCGCGGGGGACACTCTTCGGCCACTCATTGGGGACGTACTTAAATGAGTGGTAGTTGGAGACACTCCTGGCCGAGTTAGAGGTCGCGCGTGTCCCTTCTGGTCCATGCGGCTCAAAATCGCGGCGTGATGTGGACGGCTGGGGTCGAATTGGCAGCATTTCGAGCTTGGCTTCGATATTGAGACTGGTTCTTTATTAAAATAGATTTCCAGACAATTGAGCGGCCGGGGGTTAACCATGAGGGGCATGGGAGACACAACCACTTATCTGCGTCGGGGCATTCGGGAGATTATATGCCTGGCGCTGTTCTTCTTCACGTTTTTGGCGTGCGAGTATCTCTTTGATGTGCGCATAGCCGAGTTCGTGCCATCGAGTGAGGTCGCCATCTACGAGAGCATCGTTGTCGGCGCGAGCGTGATTGGCTTTTTCGTACGCCCATTTCTGTACTATCGCCTTCCCCAGACGATCGATGCGACGAGCGATATTACAGGCGTGCTGTTGGTATCGGCGTTGCTGCTGATGATTACGGCAGTGCGGTTTGAGGTAGTAATTGCCGGCGGCCTGGTGGCGTGCTGCGCCCTGGGCTATTGCGGATCGACCGCCCATGCCAATCTTGCGCGGCGTTTTGCGCAGACGCCCTGCCTGGCGCGCGCCGCCGCACTTTCCTATGCCATGGGCGTTCTGGTACAGGTGATCAACCACATGGTGATGCCTGTCGGTATTCCTCAGCAGGCTGTTCTGGTCGTCTGTGCGATCGCGCAGGTGGCGTTGCTCCACGGTGCCCGACGCGCCAAGCTGCGCGACGAGTCCGACCCCAACTTTGAACCCAGTGCTGCCGGGCTTTCGGTAGATGCTCTGGAATATGGCGCCAAGTGGCATGACGATCCCGAGGCAAAGGCGGCATTCCGTCGCGCCGTAGTTCGCCTGACCGTGGCGACGGCGTATCTTTCCAGCGTATTCGCCGCTCTCAACGCGGGCTTCACGACCTTGCATGCTGTCGGAGCCGTCGATTTGGGCGATTGGTCGCGCCTGCTGCTTGTCGTGAGCTCGTTGGTCGCTGGCGCACTATTTGACCTGCACGGCCGCTCGTATATGAATATCGGCATGACATGTGCCGCCATACTGTCCACGCTTTCGTTCTTTGTGCTCATCGTCGACGGCAATGGCGGCAACGAGCTCGCTGCCACGATCATCTTTTATCTGGGCTCGGTTTTTTTCGTGGTGTTCTTTACCACAAAATATGCCGCCGTCTCGCTCTATGCGCGCTGGTCATATTTTTGGCCGTGCATGGGTCGCGTCGTCAACAACGTGTGCTCGATGCTCGTGACGGCGCCGGCGGTGGCGATCATCTCGAGTCAAAACGTGCTGGCTGCGGTCGGTGCGGCGCTCGTGATGTTTGTGGGCATTGCGATTACGCTGCTGGGGCAGTTGGGGCAACGAGCCGATGATGCCGTGATGCAGGATGGCCTGCCGCTTGCCACCGACGATCTTGGTGGGGATCTTGCGCCCACATGCTCCGACCCCGAGCCCGTGGAGGCAGCGGAGCTCACGTCCGATGAACGCCTCGATTCCTTCGTCGCCACCTTTGGGCTTACAGAGCGCGAGCGCGATATTCTTGAGGCCTTGGTCGTTTCGGACCAGAGCGTTCAGGACATCGCCACAACGCTCTTCCTTTCGCGCTCCACGCTCTACCGCCACATTTCCTCGATCAACAAAAAGGCCGGTACCGCCTCGCGTGTGGCCCTTATCAACTTCTTCTGGTCCTGGACACCCAAGGACTAGCGTATGAGCCGCCGCCCAGCCCCTTACTCTAACGGGGGATGTGGCCTCAAAGCACGCCCACATCGACGCCTCGCCTGCGCTAAACTGAAGAGCACGTACGCGATTACGAGAGGAGCCCGCATGGAGGCTTACAAGCAAGAGTTCATCAAGTTTATGGTTGAGTCCGACGTTCTTAAGTTCGGCAGCTTTACGCTCAAGAGCGGCCGTCAGTCCCCGTTCTTTATGAACGCCGGCGCCTATGTGACGGGCTATCAGCTCAAGAAGCTGGGCGAGTATTACGCCCAGGCCATCCACGATAACTTTGGCGACGACTTTGACGTGCTGTTTGGACCGGCCTACAAGGGTATTCCGCTGGCCGTCGTGACCGCAATTGCCTACCACGAGCTGTACGGCAAGGAGGTCAAGTACTGCTGCGATCGCAAGGAGGCCAAGGACCACGGCGCCGACAAGGGCAACCTGCTGGGCTATGAGCCCCAGGACGGCGACCGCGTGGTCATGGTCGAGGACGTCACCACCAGCGGTAAGTCCATCGACGAGACCTATCCCAAGGTCAAGGCTGCTGCCGATGTCGAGATCAAGGGCCTCATCGTGTCCCTCAACCGCATGGAGGTCGGCAAGGGTGGCGTGACCACCGCGCAGAAGGAGATCGAGGCCAAGTACGGTTTCCCCGTCGCGAGCATCGTCTCCATGGCCGAGGTCGTCGAGACCCTCTACAACCACGAGATCGACGGCAAGGTCGTCATCGATGACGAGCTCAAGGCCGCTATCGACGCCTACTACGAGCAGTACGGAGTTAAGTAGGTTACGGCGTTTTACCAAACGCCGTAACCGGCCGACGCTGCGCGGGCCGCATTTGGACAATCTGACGTTCAACTTCAAGGGCGCGACCAGAAGGTCAGCGCCCTTTCGTTTCACGTCACCTTGTCACAAATGCGACCCGCTCGCTGGCGCTACCAAAACATCGGCGTTGCCGCGCTAGTCACCGGGGACGTTCTTGTTTGACTGGTCGTTTAAGAGCGTCCCCAATGACTACTTAGGAATGAGCGTGGATAATCTCCCGTTTTTGGCCCCCGTGTGGGCTCAAAGTGGGAGATTATCCACGCTCGTTGGATAGGTGTCCGAAAATCAACGCTCATTCGGTTGGCGCAGGGGCAAGCTGTTTTCCGCTGTGGTGCCACATGTGAGTCTGGCCTCCTGTGCCAGATTCTAATAACGAGTTTACGGAGTAAATTGTTATTAGAGCTGAAATGGCCGACCTAATGACGAGAAGTCGTTATTAGGTCGGCCATTAGTCATTGGGGACGTTCTTAAATGACTACTTGAGCCCGGGCAGGCGGGTGTAGGGGAACGAGCGCTCCAGGAATTCGGCGCAGCGGGCGTAGTCTTTGGCGAAGTAGCTGCTGTAGAGCGAATCGAGCACGTATTGCACGGCGATGTGGCTTGCGAACTGCGTGATGCGGTGCGTCATGCTCTCGTAATCGCTCACCGTAAGGTAGGCGGCAAAGCCGGGGTGAATGCGCGCGCAGTAGGGCGTGCCGATGATGATGACCGGGACATGCCGGCTGCTGAGGATCGGCAAGATTTTCTTGAGGTTGGGCGCAAGGCCGCTGTAGGAGATAACGATCGCCGCGCGGTCTGAATCCGAGGTAAGCGCCGTGCGCACCTGTGCCTCGATGTTGCCGTAGCATGTGGCGCTCTTGCCGGCGGAGAGCAAGCGGTCGCGGAACATTCCCGCTGGATAGAGGTTGTGCGAGCCCGTGTAGATGTCGACCTGTCGGGCGTTCGCGATGAGCTTGGCGGCGTGGTCAAGCTGCGTGGGGTCTAGCAGCTCCTGCGTTTCGGCCAGCGTGGTCTGGTAGAGCCCCTCCATGCGCTCCATAACCTGTGCAGGCGTGGAAGTGGCATCGAAGGGAAAGTTGATATCCACGTCGCGCCGGTTTCCCGCCTCGGTTGCTAAGCGAATAAGCTCGACCTTGAGATCTTTGAAGCCCTCGAGGCCGAGCTTTTTGCAAAAACGGTGCACGCTCGCAACAGAAACGTTGGTGCGCGCGGCAAATTCCTTAATAGAAAGCCCGCGGATGTCCTCGCCGATGGCAAGGACCGCAATGCCGAGTTGTTGCTCGGTGGGGGTGAGGCCCTGCGCCTCGGTGATCTTGCGTTTGATATCCATGCGAACTCCCACACTCGCCAAATCTACCAAAAAGGGACGGGTTTATTTTGGCACGTTTCGGTCGGTATCAGGAAGTGCCAGGGACGGGGCGGCGGCAGGACTCGAGAGCGAAAAGAAGTATCGGGTTTGGTGCGCCCGCTTCTGCCCGTCCCGTGCGCAGACGATACTCGGCTTATCGACCCGCGATGCAAAGGAGATGCTCGTCCCACGAGCACTACCGGGAAGGGCTCGCGATTCGAGTCTCCACCTTAGCATTTGAACCATTTGGCACTATAATTACCGTAGGCATGCGCACAACGTTGCGCTTAATCAAGAGGAGAAAACGTATGGGTCTGTTTGACATGTTTAAGAAGAAGGCTGAGCCCGCGGCTGCCGCTGCTCCGGCCTCCATCTCTGCTTCTGCCGGCGCCGACGTGCTGTGCTCGCCCGTCAAGGGCAAGGTCATCAAGATGGCCGACGTGCCCGATCCCGTCTTTGGTGGCGAGGTTCTGGGCAAGGGCTGCGCCGTGTGGCCCGAGGACGATCTGGTCTACGCTCCCTGCGACGGCAAGGTGACCGTCACCATGGGTCACGCCGTGGGTCTGCAGTCCGATAGCGGCATCGAGGTTCTGGTGCACGTTGGCGTCGATACCGTCAACATGAACGGTGACGGCTTCGAGGGCTTCGTCAAGGCCGACGACGTCGTGAAGGCCGGCCAGCCCATCCTCAAGATCGACCGCGCCAAGATCGCCGCTGCCGGTTACAAGGACTGCGTCGTGGTGGCCGTGTCCAACACCGCCGAGTTTGCCGATGTCGAACTCGCCGTCGAGGTCGACTCCGCTGTCGCCGCCGGTGACGCCATCGTTAAGGTCGTCCGCAAGTAAACTGCGGCGTCCAAAGGATGTGCAAGGGTGGTCGGGTTTTCCGGCCACCTTTTTTATTGCACCGCGGGAAAGCGTTTTATTGCACGTTGGGCGGGCTTGCAAACCGTTCGGACGCTAAAACGAACCGACCGTGCCTTCGCGTTGCCGAGGGCGTTCATAAGTGGATAGTATGGGCTTACTTATTACAACGTGCGCCGCGTCTGGGAAGCGCAGTGCCGCTCATTGGGAGGAACAACATGAAAAAGAAGCTGCTGCTTGCGCCCCTCATGGCCGTCTTGGTTGCATGCGTGGTCGCGCTTTCCGGTTGCGGAGGCCCTTCGGTTGAGGAACTCATCACCGAGGATCTTACGACGCAGTTTGACGAGGTCAAGAACGGTGGCGACGACTTCCTCTCTGGTCTGGAGGAGGCTTCGGGCGACGAGTTCGAGCAGCTGGGTATCGATCCCAAGGAGTATGCCAAGACCTATCTTGAAGGCTTTGACTACAAGATCGGCGACGTGACGGTCGACGAGGACAAGGGTGTCGCGACCGCCGAGGTCTCTATCACCTGCAAGTCTATGAACAAGATCGTCGAGGACTTCTCCACCCAGTATCAGGAGAAGGTCGCTGCGCTTGACACGGTTCCTTCCGATGACGAGCTGTACAAGATGGCCGGTCAGGTTATGGTCGATGTGACCAAGACCACCGAGCCCAGGAAGACCACGGTTATCTTCAAGTACACCTGCAACGACGACGGCGAGTGGTCTGCCGACGACTCCGTCAACTCCGAGATGATGGATGCAATGCTGAACTAGGGGGTTACGCGGTTCTACGAACCGCGTAACCAGTTGACGCTGCGCGCCGCCCAGGACGACAATTTGTCATTCAAAAGGCGAGGCATGACCAGAAGGTCTATGCCTCGCCTTTTTCATGCCAACTTGTTCGTCCTGGACGTCGCTCGCTGTCCATCCTCTACCTGCGTCGTTGCCATGGTGCGGCACTTGTAGTCATTGGGGACGTTCTTAAATGACCAGGCGGCAGTTGGGGACATTCCTTGTGCTAGCGTTGCATCGAGTGCTTGGGAAACCGCGACCCGGTTTTTGGCCGAATAGTGGGTTGCATTTTCCGGATGGGGTGGGTTGCGGAAAGTGCGACCCGGAATATTGCTCTGAAACGGGATGCGGTTTCCTTGATGCGCCTCAAACGGAAAGCGCATCCCATTCCGGAGCTCCAAAACGGGATGCGCTTTCCGCGCGGAAGAATTGTCGCAGCTGCGTTAAGCAGTGTCGCTCGTTACTCGCCCAGCACCAGCGCCGCGAGCTCTGCCTGGGTGTCCACCACGTAGTCGGCGCCGGTGGCTTCCAGCTCTGCGCGGCCGCGGAAACCCCAGCTGACGCCCGCACTCTTAAGGCCGGCGTTGTGGCCGGTCAGGATATCGACATTGGAATCGCCTACGTAGAGCGTGGTCGCCGGGTCGGCGCCTAGCTCTTCCATCACATGCAGCGTGACGGGTGCTTCGGGCTTGGGCGGAAACGCATCGACACGGCCCTGCACCAGCGCAAAGCGCTCGGAACCAAAATACTTTTCGATAAGCGGAGCCGCCGAGACGTGGTCCTTGTTAGTGAGCACGGCAAGCTGAACGCCCGCGGCGCGCAAGTGGTCGAGCATCTCGATCGTGCCGGCATAGGGAGCGGTGTGGTCTTCCTTGTGCTCGCCGTAGTAAGCCCTAAACTCGGCAAGCGTCTGCTCAAACATGCGGCCGTCGCCTGCGTACTCGGCGGGCATAAAGCGCTCAACCAGCTTGAGCATGCCGTTTCCCACCTTGTAGCGGTACTCGTCAACGGCAAACGTGGGCCAGCCGTGCGCCTCGCAGGTATGGTTGCCGGCGGCCGCCAGGTCCTCGAGCGTGTTGAGAATGGTGCCGTCCAGGTCAAAGATCACATGGGAAAAAGCTGCTGCCATGGGTGCTCCTGCCGCTTGAGTTGTAAAACGCACCCCATGATACTGGGCATGCGTGCCGGGCATGTTTGGAATCTGAATATCTTTAATAGCCCTGAGCCTTTGTCGTTAGCAAATTCTCGGCAGCTGTTCTCCCACGAGCATGTCGAGAATGCGGGTCGAGCCCCAGCCGGTGCGCACGCGCACGGCGGGATGGGCGCCCTCGGCAAGTGGCAGCACGCGACCGATGATGGCGGCATTCTCGCCGTAGCGGGCGGCGCGCATGGCGCTCAGCGCGGCATCGGCTTGCTCGGCCGGCACGACGGCAACCATCTTGCCCTCGTTTGCCACCTGTAGCACATCGTAGCCGAGCATCTCACAGGCGGCCTGTACGTCGGGACGCACAGGCACGGCATCCTCGTTGACCTCGATGGCAACACCGCTGGCCTGGGCAAACTCGTTGAGCGTGGATGCCAGGCCGCCGCGCGTGGGGTCGCGGAAGCAGCGGGTGTCGGGGGCGGCGGCAAGCACGTCGGCAATCAGATGATTGAGCGGTGCGGCGTCGCTTTCGATGGCGCTCGAAAACGCCAGGCCCTCGCGTTGGCTCATGATGGCGATGCCGTGGTCGCCTAGCGTACCCGATACCAGGATGACGTCGCCGGGGCGGCAGTTGGCACCGCTGAGCGTCACGCCTGCGGGCACCTCGCCCACGCCGGCGGTATTGATGTAGACGCCGTCGGCACCGCCACGCTCGACCACCTTGGTGTCGCCGGTGATAATCTTCACACCTGCCTCATGTGCCGTTTCGGCCATGGTCTGCACAATCTGGCGCAGCTTGTCCATGGGATAGCCCTCTTCGAGGATAAAGCCGCATGAGAGGTAGCGCACGTTAGCGCCCGAGGTCGCGACGTCGTTGACGGTTCCGCATACGGCGAGGCGGCCGATATTGCCGCCGGGGAAGAACTGCGGCGTTACCACAAAGCTGTCGGTCGACATGGCGATTCGCCCGCTTGCGGGCAGCGCGGCGACACCGGCATCGTTGCCCGCAAGCAGCTCGGGCGACCCAAAGGCATCCAGAAAGACCTCATCGATAATGCGCTTCATCATCTGGCCGCCGGAGCCGTGGCCCAGCAGGACAGTGCTATCGGTGGCAGTACGGGACATATCGAAAACTCCAATCGTGGGTGGAATTATATGGGTGAGGCGCAGCGTCGACCGGTCCGCCGTTCGTTAGAACGGCGGAACCTAATGGTCGCGGTAGCGGTAGTACGCCGCGCAGCTACCTTCGGAGCTCACCATGCACGGTCCGACGGGATGTTCGGGCGTACATGCGTGGCCGAACAGCGGGCAGTCGCTCGGCGTGATGGCGCCGCGCAGCACGTCGCCGCAGCGGCACCCGCGTGGTTCGACCGTCGGTTCAATGGGTACGTCAAAGCGGGCGCCGGCATCAAAGCGCGCGAATTCGGGCCGGATGGAAAGACCCGAGTTGGCAATCGGTCCCAGTCCGCGCCACGTGGTGTCGCACGGCTCAAATACCTGCTCGACCAGCTGGCGCGCTACGGGGTTGCCGTCAGCGTTGACGCCACGGCGGTAGGCGTTGTCGATCGCCGGCCTTTTCTCGACAACCATCTGGACCAGCATGCAGATACCTTGCAGGATATCGACCGGCTCAAACCCGGTGACTACGCCGGGGGTCTCGAACTCATCGACCAAAAACCCAAAGGGTGCCAGGCCCGTGATGGTAGCGACGTGTCCCGGAAGGATAAAGCCGTCGATAGTGGTCTCGGGATCGTTGGCGATGGCGCGCAGCGCCGGCGGCGTGGTCTTGTGGGCGCAATAGACCGAGAAGTTCTGGAGTCCGCGTGCATCGGCCTCCAAAATGGCGGCGGCGATGGTGGGCGTCGTGGTCTCAAAGCCGACGCCCATAAAGATGACCGGGCGATCGGGGTTGTGTTCGGCGATATCGAGTGCATCGAGCGGGGAGTACACAATGCGAATATCGCGCCCCGCCGCCTTTTGCGCGGCGAGCGAGGTAGACGACCCGGGCACGCGCATCATGTCGCCAAAGGTGGTGATGATGGCGCCGTCCATCTTGGCGAGCGCGATTGCATGGTCGATATCGCGGTTGGCGGTAACACAGACGGGGCAACCCGGACCGCTCAGCAGTTTGAGCCCGGCAGGCATAATGGAGCGAAAGCCATAGCGACCGATGCTCACGGTATGCGTACCGCAGACTTCCATAAGGTTGATGCTGCGGTTGCCGACAAGCTCATGAATACGATCGATGAGCTCGCGAGCCAGCTTGGGGTCGCGAAATGCCGAAAAGTCGATACCGGAGCGAACCGGCTGCGCCGCCGCCACTAGTATGCCTCGGCCGGGTTAGTGGCGAGCTGGTCCTCTTCGGCCAGCTCGGTCATGGTATTGACGAGCTCGAGTGTCTCTTGGGCTTCCTGCTCGTCGACAATCTGAATGCCAAAGCCGGCGTGCACGAGAATATAGTCGCCTACCTGTGCCGTCGGCACGAGGCGCAGCGAAACGGGGCGCTCGATGCCCATCATGTCGACGGTCGCCTTAAGGTCGTCGTCGCGTTTGACCACTTTACCGGGAACGGCAAGGCACATAATGTTCCCCTTTTATACGTTTTGCGCTGGATAGGCGCCTAATTACCCATCAGTTGATGGTAGCGCTCGCGGGAGTCACGAGCAAACGCGTTACACCTGTGAGACGGCGGCGCGCAGGCTGGCAAAACGCCTATCGCGATGCTGTCTGCGCGAGGCGAGCGCGAGCGATGGCGGCCTGACCGTAGGCGATGCAGCCGTCGTTGACGGGCACAGTATGGGGGACCAAGACGGCAAGACCGGCGTCTTTGAGTTCGTGGGTAAGGAGCTGAAGCAAAAGCCGGTTCATGAACACACCGCCCGAGAGCGCGACGGTATCGAGGTTTTCGCGATTGCAGATCTCGCACGCGATGTGGGTCGTAGCGTGCGTAATGGCGATGTGAAACTCGAGGGCGAGCCTGTCGGCCGGCGTGCCTGCCTCAATTCCATTCAGAAGAGATTCGATGAGCGGTTGGGGGTCCAAGATGGGGGAGTCGTCGGCAGACGTGAATACGCCTGCATGATTGCCGTCGAGACGAACGGTCTTACCGCCGAGCGCGCGCCAGGCGGCGGCTTCGAGTTCGATGGCGGGCTCGCCCTCGTAGGTTGCCTTGTCGCAGATGCCCAGAATTGCCGCCGCGGCATCAAAGAGACGCCCCATGCTGCTGGTACGCGGGCTGTTGATGCCGCGCTCGATCATGGTGGCTGTCACGCTGCGCGTTTGCTCGTCGAGGGCGCCCAATAGCCCCGCGGCACCCGGGTGCTCGAGCAGGCCGAGCTCGCTCAGCAGGGCAAAGGCATTGCGGCGGGCGTCGCGCACGGAGGCCGCCCCGCCGGGGAGCGCCCAGGTGCGCAGGTGCGCGGCGCGTTCAAAATCGGCAAGGCCGGCAACAAGAAACTCGCCGCCCCAAATGGTCCCATCGGTGCCGGCGCCGGTGCCGTCAAAGGCGATGCCAAGGACACGCGCGTCGGTTGTAAGCTGGCCCGCGGCGATGGCCTCGGCCATCACGCTCGCGATATGCGCATGATGATGTTGGACTTCGATAAGCGGCAGATTGTGCTTCCGTGCCAGTTCACGCGCCCACTGGCTCGACAGATAGCTGGGATGCATGTCACATGCCAAGGCGGCAGGCGCCAGGTCAAAGAGGTTTTCCAAGCGCGTGCGCGCGGCGTTCCAGGCATCGAAGGTCTCGCCGTTTTCGACATCGCCGATATGCTGCGACACAAAACAGGCCACATGGCCGTCGGCGTCCTCGCGCGTGAGCGCGATCGTAGCTTTTTGCTGCGGCCCGCAGGCGAGCACGCAGGGTGCAGTGCCGTCGAGCGCCGGCAGCGCTAACGGCTGCGGCGCATATCCGCGCGCGCGACGCACAGGCATAACGGCGCCGTCGACCACGCGCACCACGGAGTCATCGTAGCGCGAGAGAATCGCGCGGTCGTTGCCGAGCAGCGCGTCGGCAATGCCGGCGGCAACGAGGCGCTCCCAGGCAAGATCGTCATCGGTCTCGATGGGCTCTTCGCTCAGGTTTCCGCTGGTCATGACGAGCGCGTGCATACCGCGGGCTTCTGCCGCGGCAAGCAACAGATGCTGAAGCGGGGTGTAGGGGAGCATAATACCGAGCTCTGGAAGGTCGTGCGCGACGGACGGCGCGAGCGCGAGGGCGTCGGGGGAGCCGCCGCTCTCGCAAGCAGCACGTCGGCGCAGCAGCACAATGGGGCGAATGCTGCCGGCCAGCAAGCCGCGTGCAACGTCGTTGACATGGCACAGGCGTTCAGCGTCGGCAAGGTCGCGTACCATAACGGCAAGCGGTTTGTTGCTGCGGCGTTTGCGGCGGCGAAGCTCGGCTACCGCCTGCTCGTTGGAAGCGTCGCATGCCAAGTGAAATCCGCCCAGACCCTTGATGGCGACGATACCGCCACCGGCCAGCAGCTCAACACAGCGGTCGATAATGGCGTCGCTGGTCTCGCGCGTGGTGCCGACGGCCGGCAACGCGGCGGCTTCGCCCGGCTCATCGCCCACGCTCGCTTCGCGCCACATGATATGCGGCCCGCAATCAAAGCAGGCATCGGGCTGCGCGTGAAAACGCCGGTCGAGTGGGTCGGCATACTCCGCGGCACACTCAGGACACATAGGAAAACAATTCATCGACGTGGCCGCTCGGTCATAAGGCAGCGACCGGATGATGGTAAAGCGCGGTCCGCAGTTGGTACAGTTGATAAAAGGGTAGTGATAGCGCCGATCGGCGGGGTCGAACAACTCGCGCAGACAATCATCGCAGGTGGCGATATCGGGCGAGACGAGCGTCGTGTGCGCGGTCTGGTCCTGCGATGCTACGATGCGAAAACCCTGTTCATTGGCGGTATCCCAACCGTGGGCTGCCAGGTCCACAACCTCGACATACTCTACGCGGGCTGCCGCAGGCGCATGCTCAGAAAGCGCGGCAACAAAAGCATCGAGCGCATCGGCCGGAGCGTGCGCCTCGATATGCACGCCGTCGCCCGCGTTGAGCACCCATCCGCAAATGCCATGCGCCATGGCCTCGCGATACACAAACGGCCGCATGCCAACGCCCTGCACAATGCCCGTTACATGAATATGCACATGTCGCATGCGACACCCCTCATCAAAACCGACCAAATAGGGACAGGTGCGCTACAGTCCCAGGCTCTGCTTGGTGGCGGCGCACGTGAGCTCGCCGTGCTTAACGCCGCGCAGGCCCAGCAGACGGTCGGCCAGCTCGTAGACGCGCTCGCCGCGACCCTTGAGCGCCAGAATCTCTAAGCAGTTGTGGTGATCCAGATGCACGTGCATGGTCGATACGATTTCGTCGGTGTAGTCGTGCTGCACTTCGTCCAGACGGCGCGTCAGGTCGCCGGTATGGTGGTCGTAGATCATGGTGAGCGACCCGATAACATGCTCATCGGGCGTGCGCATCTGCTCCTTGGCGATCGAGGCGCGAATCAGGTCGCGCACGGCCTCGGAGCGGTTGGCCACGTCGCCGCGGCGCGCGATCTGTTCGTCAAAACGGCGCAGCAGGTCGTCCGGTGCGGTAACCGAAAAGCGGACCAGCTCGGAGCCGGAGCCACTACAGTGGCAGCCTGCGTCACCGTCCGCCCCGTGCGGATGCTCGTGCTCGTACCCGCAGCCGTGCTCGTGTTCGGCCACGTTACACCAGCTTCACGGAGCCGACGGAGTTGTGGTCGGCCTCGATGGCCTCTTCGTAGCCCTCGAGTGCGTCGTGGGCCTCGTGCAGCGCGGCCATGGCTGCCTCGAGCTTGGCGCCGATGCGCTCCATGTCAAAATTCTCGGTCGCATGCAGCAACTGATGGCTCCACTCGTGAGCGAGCTCGATGGTGTCGTCGACCTGCTTGACGCTCATGGCAAGCTGGCTCATGTTCATTCCAACATCATGCATGGGAAATCTCCTTGTGTGGACGGTAATCCAGTGATTCAGATTTTACTACGCCCGCTCTGCGCGCCGCTGCATAAGAAAACGGGTGCGAGTCTGTGCGACTCGCACCCGTTCACTGGGGGCTGTTTGTAACTACCATACTATCCATGGTCGCACGCGCCGCACCCGGCAGTCCGGCGAGCGGTGCAAAACCGCTCATGGACGGCGGGCAAGTAACAAGCGTATTACAGATGCTTCTCCAGCAGCGCCTGCAGCCTCGCCTTGGGCAGAGCGCCAACCGAGCGGTCAATCTCCTCGCCGTTCTTAAACACAATCAGCGTGGGGATGCTCATGACGCCATACTTCATGGCCAGGTCCTGGTTGTCGTCGACGTTGCATTTGGCAACGGCAAGCTTGCCCGCCAGCTCATCGGCTACCTCGTCCACGATGGGCGAGAGCGATCGGCAGGGCCCGCACCAGGGCGCCCAAAAATCGACCAGCACGGGCAGGCTGTCGTTAACGATGGAATCGAAGTTCTCGGGGGTAATCTGCTTAATGTCAGCCATGGTGACCTCCATAATACGACGCGGCTCGGCCGCGTAAAACTCAGTACGACCGTGCTTATACCCAGCCGCCCGCAAAGCAACCACTCGCGGGCAGCTCTTTTATATAATGGTGGGCACGCAAACGATTGGAGAGCGCATGTCCACGTCACAAAGCCAGAAAAAAGAAGCCATCGCCCAGGCGGCCGAGCAGGAGCTCACATCGCTTGCGGTCCGTGGCGTGCGCATCGTGGGTAACGCGTGCTCGCCGATCGTGCTGGTCAAAGGCGATTTGGACGAGGCCGAGCGTTCGGGCGGCGAGCTGGCTGCCGGTCCGGACGGTGCTGCGCTGCGCAAGGCGCTTGGGGCCATCGGCTACGCGCCCGAGGATTTTTGCGTGCTGGCAAGCGTCGCCGGCACAGGTGACGGAGCGGTCGCGGTGGGCGAGACTCTGCCGTGCGAGCTGTTCCGCGAGGCGCTTGAGGCTCTGGATCCCGAGGCGGTGCTGCTGCTCGATAACAGCGCGGCCGATGTCATGCGCGAAACCTACGCCGATATGCTCGTGGCGATTGATGACTTCGACACCGCCATGCTCAAGCCCGGCCTGGTCGCCCATGTGCAGGGCCGCCGCGTGCTCGCGCTCGATGGCTTTGAGGCGGCGCTGACCGACAAAGCGGCCAAGCAGCGCATGTGGGCCTACATCAAGCAGCTGACCCCGGCGGTCGCTCCACTGTAGCGGATCGGCACCGGCGAGCGATTGCCTGGCGGGCGAGGCGCGCCGCGAGATCGGCGCCGTACTTCTACATCACAGCGCGCAGCTCAAACCGATCGCCGTTAATGCGGAACTGGCAGTTGCCGTTCATGCGCTCCACGGCAAGTTTGATGCTCTTGGTTCCAAAGCCGTGGCCCGCATGCCGGGTCACGGGCATGCCGTCGACCATGCGCGGCGCGCGGTCAAACGTGTTGGAAACTAACAGCAACAGCTGGCCGTCCTCAAGTCGCAGGTCAAGGTCGACGAATCGCTTTCCTTGGGGTGCGGCGCTTGCGGCGGTGATAGCGTTTTCCAAGGCATTTGAGAGCACGCTAAACAGGTCGGCGTCACCTACGTGGACGGTTTCGGGTACGGCGGCGCGCAGGTTGGCGGTAATGCCGTTTCTATTGATATCTGAGTTGAATGACGAAAGCGCGATGTTTACGGTCTCGTTGGCGCAGAAGCGGCGTACGGCGGTGCGGTCGCCGGCTTCGCAGAGTTCGTCGATGCGTTTGAGCGCCTCGTCGGTGTGGCCCTCCTCAATTAAAGCCGCCAGGCCGCGTAGGAAGTGGCGCATATCGTGGCGAAGAATCGACAGCTCGCGCCCAGATTGACGCCAAGCCTCGAGCTCTTTGATGGCGGCGCTGTCGCGGGTTTCGAGCATCCAACGCTCTCGCTCGGCGGTTTCCTTTTCTTCGTATTCGCGCAGGTAAACGGCAAGAAACATAAGATAGAAGGCACAGAGCGCAAATGCCAAAAGCTCAACCGTCACCACCGAGCCCGAGTGGAACAGCGTGGTGTAGACGTTGGTGGCATAGTCAAAGACGTAATAGACGAGCGGCAGGATTAATAGGATGCCCAGCTCGGTGGGGCTTTTAATCGCCAGGCGGGGTCCAATGTCGCCGGCCCAATGCAGCAGGACGGCAAAGACGCCGAGCGTGGTCGCGATGCGCGCCAGATAGTACGCGATCTGCGAATCGGTTGCGGCAAAGGCGGCGATGCCCATCCAGTTGCTGAACTGACAGCTCAGATAGGCGCTGGTGACGCCCAATGCCGCGAGCAGCGGGCTCAGACGGTAGCGCGCACACAGGTAGACGGTAAGCGGCAGGTGCACGACGAGCGGATAGACCTGACGGGCAAAAAGCTCTCCGCCAACGACATTGGCGATCGAAAAGGCAGCGCCGGTTGCGGCTCCGACCCCCACCAACTCGAGTGCATGGCGTCGATTGATTTCGATACCGCATAGCGCCGCCGAGGCAAAGACGCCAAAGAGTAGCGTTGTGGCGTGGTGGATTGCCCAAAGGACCATTTCGACCGAGGAGATCATCAGCGTCTCCCGCCCTCGAAGCGCACCGCAAAGTAGGCGTCTTGGAACCCCTGCTTGCTGCTGCGCGACAGCGGAATGCACGCGCCGGAGCGCATGACGATGTCCGTGCGATCGAAGTGGTCGATGTTGCGCAAGTTGACCTGGTAGCTACGGTGGCATTTAAAGAAGGTGGCATTTTGCACCAAACGGTCCTCGACGCTGCGGAACGACTCGAGTGCCTCGATATCGCGTCCGTCGCGCAGGTGGAAGACCACGTGCTTGTTGCGCGCCTCGGCATATTCGATGTCGGACAGGCGCAGGGCGTGGTAGCCAAAGGACGTTTTGATCACGAGCTCGTCGGTTGCCGCCGGGCGCATGCTCGAAAGTTCGTCGAGTAACTGCGCCAGGCGTTCGTAAGTCACGGGCTTGAGCAGATAGTCGAAGGCGCGGACCTCGTAGGACTCCAGTGCAAACTCGGGCGACGAGGTGAGGAACACCAGGCGCACGGCGGTGTCGGCCTGGCGCAATTCGCGTGCGGTGTCCATGCCGTTGACGAGCGGCATGATCATGTCGAGCAGGATGATGTCGGCGCGCGACGCGGCATGGCGCGCCAGCAGGTCCTCGCCGCGCGTAACGAGCGCAACATCGACCGCCGTGCCCGTCTCGATCGACCAACGGTCGATCATCCGGTGCAGTCTATCTAGAAAAGCGACGTCATCGTCGCAGGCAATAATCTTGAGCATTCTGAGCCCCCTTAGTAGTTCGATTTTGCCACATTGGGCGCGGACCACTCGCGGGGGAGCGCCCGTTCGTGCCTCACGGTGCGCAACTCGCGCCGAGCGGTATTGCGGTGGCGAAAGATGCCTCCTGCGCTATCGAGAGCCCGGCTATCCTCAGCTTGCCAGTTCGAAAATGGACCTGCCGCATGATTGAATCTTTATTTCAACTTTACACCTAGGTTTACAGCTGTCTTGTCAGCTGTAAACCTAGGTGTCATACTAAAGCCCCAAGATTCGCTAAAAGAGAGGGGCCTTGATGGCACAGAGCGCGAACATGGATGCGTCGGAGCTTGCACGCGATATCGCGGCCGGCCTGGCATCGGCAACGACGGCAACGGAGCGCGCGGCATTGGTGCCCGCAGAGCTCGTCGAGGCCATTCAGCAACTTAAAACCCAGCGCGACGCGGTGATCCTGGCGCACTATTACGTGGCGCCCGAGGTCCAGGCTGTGGCCGATTACGTCGGCGACAGCTTCTACCTGGCTAAGCTCGCCAAGAGCCTGCCGCAGCAGACCATCGTGCTGTGCGGCGTGGAGTTTATGGGCGAGAGCGCCAAGCTGCTCAACCCCACCAAGACCGTGCTGCTGCCCGAGCCGGGCGCGGACTGCCCCATGGCTCATATGGTCAAGCGCGAGACGGTCGACGCGGCGCGCGCCGAGTACGGCGACGACCTGGCCGTGGTCTGCTACGTCAACTCCACGGTCGAGATCAAGAGCTGGAGTGACGTGTGCGTTACCAGCTCAAACGCCGTCAAGATCGTCTCCGAGCTGCCGCAGCAGCACATCTTGTTCATTCCCGACCAGAACCTGGGCCGCTTCGTAGCCGAGCAGGTGCCGCAAAAGCACGTCATCCTCAACAACGGTTACTGCCCGCGCCATCACATCATCACCGTCGAGCAGATTGTCGACACGACGGAGGCCCACCCCGACGCGCTCGTGCTGGCGCATCCTGAGTGCAAGGCCGACGTCCTGGCTGAGGCCGACTACATCGGCTCTACCGCCGGCATCATCAAATACGCCGAGGAGTCGGACGCGAGCGAGTTCATTATCGTGACGGTCCGCGGCGTGCTCTACGAGCTCGAGCGCCGCTGCCAGGGTACCGGCAAGAAGTTCTACTTCCCTGCGGTGCAGCCCACCTGCGTCAACATGGATCTCATCACGCTCGAAAAGCTCGTGCGCTGCCTGGAGACGGGCGAGGGCGAGGTGCAGATCGGCGTGTCGGACGAGGCCGCCGACCAGGCCAAGCTCACGCTCGACCGCATGCTTGAGTACGCGGCGCGCTAAGCCAATGTGACATGAGGGGCATCCCTTATGCCACATTACAAGGGAGAGGATTCCTGTGGAAACCAAACAATACCCCGATATGGAGTGCGACGTCGTCATTGCCGGTTGCGGCGTGGCAGGCCTGTATGCGGCTCTCAATCTGCCGACGAGCACGCGCGTGATCATGCTCTCCAAGGGCGCGGTCGACGAATGCGACTCGATGCTCGCGCAGGGCGGCATCTGCGTACTGCCCGAGGGTTCTGACTACGATGCCTTCTTTGAGGACACCATGCGCGCCGGCCATTACGAGAACCGCCGCGAGAGCGTCGACATCATGATCCGCTCGAGCCGCTCGGTCATCAACGACCTGCTGGCCATGGGCGTGGACTTTGAGCGCAAGGCCGACGGCAGCCTCGACTTTACCCGCGAGGGCGCGCACAGCCGCCCGCGCATCGCCTTCCATGCCGATATTACGGGTAAGGAGATTACGACCAAGCTGCTCCAGGCCGTTCGCAAACTGGATAACGTGCAGATTTTGGAGCACGTGGCCATGACCGACATCCTGACGAGCGAGCGTGACGGCGCCACGGTGTGTGCCGGTGTCGTCGCCGTTCCCGTGGACGAGGACAACTCGGTTCGTCCCGCCGACGAGCTGGTAAATGCCGCCGAGGGCGCGCATGCCGGCGAGCCGTTTAAGATCCATGCCCGCCACACGCTGTGGGCGACGGGCGGCATCGGCGGCGTATACGACCACTCGACCAACTATCCGCAGCTCACGGGCGATGCCTGCTACATCGCTCAGGAGCATGGCATTAAGATGGAGCACCTGGACTACGTGCAGATCCACCCCACGGGACTGTTCTCGCCGCAGCCAGGCCGCACCTTCCTGATCAGCGAGAGCTGCCGCGGCGAGGGCGCGATTTTGCTCAACGCCGCCGGTGAGCGCTTTACCGACGAGCTTCAGCCGCGCGATGTGGTCGCTGCCGCTATTCGCGAGCAGATGAAGCAGGACGGTACTGAGCACGAGTGGCTGAGCTTTGCCCCCGTCGAGCGCGATGTAGTGACCGGGCACTTTGCCAACATTCGCGCACGCTGCTTGGAGGACGGCCGCGACATCTTGGACGAGCCCATCCCCGTTACGCCTACGCAGCACTACTTTATGGGCGGCGTGTGGGTCGACAAGGACGGCCGCACCTCGATGCCCGAGCTCTACGCAGCCGGTGAGACGGCCTGCAACGGCGTTCACGGCAAGAATCGCCTTGCATCAAACAGCCTGCTCGAGGCGCTGGTCTGGGGTCGTCGCGCCGCGTGGTGCATGCGCACCGGCGAGTCGCTTGCCGTGGAGCAGGCGGGCGAGCCCGCGCTCGACGGGCGTCATCGCGCCCTGAGCGCCGACTCCCTGGCAATCGATGATTTGGCCCGTGCCGCCGGCACGCAGGCCGTGGAGGAGTAGACCATGAATCCCATTACCATGAAGCTCGTCGTCGATGATCTGATTCTGCAGGCTCTACGCGAGGACATTACGTTTGAGGACGTGAGCACGGCGAGCGTGTGCCCCACGGCGCGCCCCGCCACGGTGGAGCTCATCGCCAAGGCCGATGGCATCATCGCGGGCTTGGATGTGTTCGCCCGCACCTTTGAGCTGCTGGATTCGCAGAGCTCGGTGCTGTTTGATGTTGCCGACGGTGACGAGGTGCACGCCGGCGACCACGTGGGCCAGGTGCGCGGCGATGCGCGCGTGCTGCTTTCGGGCGAGCGCGTGGCGCTCAACTACCTGCAGCGCATGAGCGGTATCGCTACCTATACGCACAGAATGGCAGCGGCGCTCGAGGGTACCAAGACCGTGCTTGTCGACACACGCAAGACCACGCCGGGCATGCGCGTTTTCGAGAAGGCGGCGGTTGAGATCGGCGGCGGCAGCAACCATCGCTACAACCTGTCGACAGCCGTCATGCTCAAGGACAACCACATCGATGCCGCCGGTGGCGTGACGCGCGCGATCGAGATGGCGCGCGCCCACGCGTCGTTTACCACGACGGTCGAGATTGAGTGCGAGAACCTGGACATGGTACGCGAGGCCGTGGAGGCCGGTGCTGACATTATCATGTTCGACAACATGACCCATGACGACATGGCCGCCGCGATTGAGCTTATCGCCGGTCGTGCCAAGACCGAGTGTTCGGGCAATGTGGATGCCAGCAATATCCGCGCCCTGGCTGATCTGGGCGTCGACTACATTAGCTCGGGCGCCCTGACGCACTCCGCGCCGATCCTCGACCTCTCGCTTAAGCACCTGCGTCTGCTGGACGGTAAATAATGAACGCCCGCGAGCGTCGCCGTGCCATCATGGGCGTGCTCGAAGGAGCCAAGGAGCCCGTTTCGGGCAGCGCACTTGCCCGCGAGGTTGGCGTGAGCCGTCAGGTCGTGGTTCAGGATATTGCCCTGTTGCGTGCCGATGGGCACGATATCGTGGCGACCAACCGCGGCTACGTGCTGCAGGAAGCTGCGAGTAGCCCCGCCGTGCCCACGCGTCTTGTTAAGGTGCGCCACAGCGTGGAGCAGGCGGGCGACGAGCTTACGAGTATCGTCGACGCGGGTGGCGCCGTGCTCAACGTGATCGTCAATCACCGCGTGTACGGTAAGATCACGGCCGACCTGGACATCCGCAACCGCCGCGATGTCGAGCGCTACCTAGAGGGCATCGCCAGCGGCAAGAGCTTTCCACTACTAACGGTGACGAGCGGCTACCACTTCCATCGCATCGCGGCGGAGGACGAGCAGACCCTCGACGAGATCGAGGCCATGCTCAAAGAGAAAGGCTACTTGGCGGATCTAATGCCCTACGAGGACGATCTGTCGTAGCCGATGCTGCAAACGTCCCTAAGCGGCAATCTGACGTTCAATCGTCGGTCGCGTACCAAAGTACGCTTCCCTCCTCTTTCACGTCACCTTGCTCGCTTAGGGACGTTTTCGCTGACGTGAGCTCAACCTGCGATGGTGCCTAATTGGTTATCCGCACAAAAAAGGAGGCCTCCGCGGCGATGCGGAGGCCTCCTTTTTTGTGCACGGTGTACTTTTGAGTGTGCAAGTGCGGGAGTTGTTACTCCTCGACGATCTCGGTGATCGCGCCAGCGGGGCAAGCGTCCTGGCAAGCGCCACAGGCGACGCAGGAGTCCTCGTCAGCGACGGTAGCGACGTCCTGGAGCTCCAGAACGCCAGCGGGGCAGGAGTCGACGCAAACGCCACAAGCGATGCACTCGTCGGCATCAATTACGGGATGAGCCATGGTAGTTTCCTCTCTGTTGACCGACGCTACAGGCGATGCGCGCCGGTTTGATTCGGGCAAAAACATACCACGGGAGCGACCGTTTGCAATACCCTCTGGCCGGCATCTTCATACCGTTCGCCGAGTATGCCAAGGTTTACTAAAAAACGCGCAGGTGGGGCCGTTGAGCTGCGCAAATGTTAGCTATAGGTGACTTGTAATATTGACCTATTGAGCGCGCCTGCGGAAAGGGCATCCCGTTATTTGGCCGAAAACCGGGTCGCAGTTTCCGGTTGGGCCCGCTAGCGGAAACTGCGACCCGGTATCAGCTCTCAAAACGGGATACGGTTTCCGGTTGAGCCTTCAGACGGAAACTGCGACCCGGAATCCACGCTCAAACCGGGATGCGCTTGCCGCAAGACGGCCCCCAGGCACCCCCGGACGCAAACCTCAGCCATCTCTACATAGATCTCAATAGATTTGCCGAGAACTCATTCAGCGCATCTACCTGCGCATTTAAGAACCTAAACTCTCAACAATAAGAAATCTTATATGAATTGACTTAGATTTTGTATATTCCGGCCCATAAGGGGATACACTACATCCTGAAAGACAAGCCGAAGCGCCGCGCGACAGATCGTCGAGGCGGCGCGAACGCAAAAGAGAGAGGGAATTTCTAATGAGTAAGATTCTTGGTATCGACCTTGGTACTACTAACTCCGCAATGGCCGTCCTCGAGGGCGGTTCTCCGACCATTATCGTGAACGCCGAGGGCGACCGCACCACCCCGTCTGTCGTGGGCTTCCGTGCTGACGGCGACCGCGTCGTGGGTAAGGCCGCTAAGAACCAGGCGGTCACCAACCCCAAGAACACCGTGTTCTCCATCAAGCGCTTCATGGGCCGCAAGTACTCCGAGTGCACCTCCGAGATCAAGACCGTGCCGTATGAGGTCAAGGAGGGCCAGGGTGGCCGTGCCGTCGTCGATATCGAGGGCAAGGATTACACCGCCGAGCAGGTGAGCGCCATGACGCTCGCCAAGATGAAGGCTGACGCCGAGAAGTATCTGGGCGAGACCGTCACCGACGCCGTCATCACCGTCCCGGCCTACTTCAACGACGCCCAGCGTCAGGCCACCAAGGATGCCGGTAAGATCGCCGGCCTCAACGTCAAGCGTATCGTCAACGAGCCGACCGCTGCTGCTCTGGCCTATGGCCTGGACAAGCAGGGCACCGACCAGCGCATCCTGGTCTTCGACCTGGGCGGCGGCACCTTCGACGTCTCCATCCTCGACCTCGCCGACGGCGTGTTTGAGGTTCTGTCCACCTCGGGCGACAACCACCTGGGCGGCGACGACTGGGATCAGCGTGTCATCGACTGGATGGCCGACAAGTTCCAGCAGGAGAACGGTGTCGACCTGCGTCAGGACCCCATGGCCCTGCAGCGTCTGAAGGAGGCTGCCGAGAACGCCAAGAAGGAGCTCTCCGCAGCCCAGCAGTCCACCATCAACCTGCCGTTCATCACCATGAACCAGTCTGGCCCGCTGCACCTCAACTACACTCTGACCCGCGCCGAGTTCGAGAAGATCACCCGCGACCTGCTCGAGCGCTGCAAGCAGCCTGTCACCAACGCCCTGCGCGACGCTAAGCTCAAGCTCTCCGATCTGACCGAGGTCATCCTCGTCGGCGGCTCCACCCGTATGCCCGCTGTCCAGGATCTGGTCAAGACCATGACCGGCAAGCAGCCCAACATGTCCGTGAACCCCGACGAGGTCGTTGCCGACGGCGCTGCCGTCCAGGGCGGCGTGCTCACCGGCGACGTCGAAGGCATCCTGCTGCTCGACGTTACCCCGCTGTCGCTGGGCGTCGAGACCATGGGCGGCATCATGACCAAGATGATCGACCGCAACACCACGATTCCGACCTCCAAGACCGAGGTCTACTCCACCGCTGCCGACAACCAGACCAGCGTCGAGATCAACGTGCTCCAGGGCGAGCGCGAGCTTGCCCGCGATAACAAGTCGCTCGGTAAGTTCCAGCTGACCGGTATCCCGGCTGCCCGCCGCGGTGTGCCGCAGATCGAGGTCACCTTCGACATCGACGCCAACGGCATCGTCAAGGTCTCCGCTAAGGACAAGGGCACCGGCAAGGAGCAGCAGATTACCATTTCCGGCTCCACCGCTCTGTCCGACGACGAAGTCGATCGCATGGTCAAGGACGCCGAGGCTCATGCCGAGGAGGACAAGAAGCAGAAGGAAGAGGTCGAGGTCCGCAACCAGACCGACAGCCTGTGCTACTCCACCGAGCAGACCCTCAACGAGCTGGGCGACAAGGTTTCCGCCGATGTGAAGTCCAAGGCCGAGGCCGCTATCGCCGACGCCAAGAAGGCGCTCGAGGGCTCTGACGTCGAGGCCATCAAGGCCGCTGGCGAGTCCCTGCAGTCCGTAGCCTACGAGCTGGCTCAGGTTGTCTACGCCGACGCTCAGCAGCAGACCGACGGCGCCGCCGGTGCCCAGCCTGCCGACGATGACGTTGTCGACGCCGACTACGAGGTTGTGGACGACGAGGACAAGTAATCATGTCCGCCCGTAAAGCTCGCACGGAGGCGGCCGCCGCTGGTGCCGCCCCCGTTGACTCTGAGGAGAAGGACGTGAAGATTCCCGTAGAGGCCGTCGACGATGCCGAGGCCAACGAGGCCGAGGCCGCCGAGGCTGCCGAGAACCAGGTAGAGGATTCCAACAAGGAGGCGACGATGACCGAGGACGAGATGGTGGAAGCCGCTATCCGCGCCGGTGAGGAAGCCGCCGACAACGACTTTAAGCTCAAGTTCGAGCAGGCCCAAAAGGAGCTTGCCGACGTACGCAGCGAGCTCGATGCTGCGGCAGAGGCCCAGAAGGCCGCCGAGGACAAGGCAAAGGACGCCACCGAGCGTACCGCCCGTCTGCAGGCCGACTGGGAGAACTTCCGTCGTCGCACCGCTAACGAGCGCATCGCCGAGCGCGAGCGCGCGACCGAGAAGCTTGTCACCGCGCTGTTGCCGGTGCTTGACGATATCGAGCGTGCAATCGACCATGCCCGTAGCCAGGAGCTTTCCGACGACTTTAAGCAGTTCGTCGATGGCGTCGATGCGGTGCATGCCAAGCTGCTCGATGTGTTTGCGCACGAGGGCGTTGAGCCCATCGACCCCAAGGGCGAGGCGTTCGATCCGCTCGAGCACCAGGCCGTGGGGCGTGTCGAGGACGCATCGCAGTACGACGAGACCGTAAACGACGTGTACCAGAAGGGCTACCGCATGGCGGACCGCATCCTGCGCTCCGCGATGGTGACGGTGACCTACGGTGGCGAGAAGCGCCCCGCATCGGAGCCCGAAGCGGCGCCCGAGGATGCTGCGGCCGATACGGCCGAGAGCACCGAGGAGTAATTGAGAAGGGCCCCGGGGCAACACCCGGGGCCCTTTCTGACCAAGTGCCATATGAAAGCATGAGCCGCCGTCCGCTGGACGGCGGATGAAACAGGAGAGGAGCTACGATGGCTGCAGGCAAAACCTTCTATGACATCCTGGGCGTATCCAAGAGCGCCTCCGACAAAGAGATCAAGAGCGCGTTTCGCAAGCTCGCGCAAAAATATCACCCCGATGCCGGCGGCGACGAGGCCAAGTTTAAGGAGATTAGCGAGGCCTACGAGACGCTTTCGGACGAGAAGAAGCGCAAAGAGTACGACCAGATGCTCATGTTCGGCGGCATGCCGGGCGCAGGCGGCGCGTATGGCGGCGGCTACGGTGCCGGCGCGGGCGCCAGCGGCTGGGGCGACATCTTCGACAGCATCTTTAGCGGCAACGGCGCTTGGGGTAGCGATTGGGGCTCGGGCTTTGCCGGGGCTGCGGGCGCTGCCGGTGCGGGCGCGGGCCGCAGCCGCGCGCGCAAGGGCGGCGACCTGTCGCTGACCGTCGATGTGACGGCCGAGGACGCGTTTCGCGGCGTGACGCACAAGGTCACCTATCGCATTCCTTCGACAGGTGAGCAGCAGACCATTACGGTCTCGGTGCCCGCGGGCGCGGTCGACGGCGGCAAGCTACGCTACAAGCGTCGCGGCGAGTATGGCGTTGCGGGTGGCGAGCGCGGCGACCTGGTCGTGACCACGCATGTGGAGGAGCACCCGCTGTTTAAGCGCAAGGGTGCCGATGTGACCATGGAGGTGCCGATCTCGGTCTACGAGGCGGCGCTCGGCTGCACGGTGGATGTGCCCACACCCGGCGGCGCGACGGTTCGTCTGAAGGTGCCGGCGGGCACCCAGACGGGCAAGAAGTTCCGCTTTAAGGAGATGGGTGCGCCCGACGTTAAGCATCGCGGCCGCACGGGTGCGCTGCTCGTCGAGATCAAGGTGCAGGTCCCCACGAACCTATCCGATGACGAGCGCGATGCCATGACCAAGCTGCGCGAGGCCGACACGCGCGACTATCGCGAGAAGGTCAACCGTTACAAGGCGACGTACTAGGGCGGTCGTGGCGCACGCCCGCGCCCGCGGGCTTATGATGGGCGATAACGAGACGGAAAGGGGTCAGGTAGCATGGCCGAGGACAATAGGAATAAACCGCTGTACATGATCAGCGTGGCGGCCGAGTTGACCGGCATGCATCCGCAGACTCTGCGCGTCTACGAGTCCAAGGGCCTGGTGAACCCCCAGCGCTCGGGCGGCAACACGCGCCTGTATTCGCGTGCCGATATCGAGCGCCTGGAGCTCATCAACCAGCTGACCGACGAGGGCATCAACCTTGCCGGCGTGGTGCGCATCCTCGATATGAAGGAGCGTGCCGAGGAGCGTGAGCGCGAGAACGAAAAACTCCGTGCCCGCGTACGCCAGCTCGAGGACGAGCTGCACGAGTACAAGATGCAGAAGAAGATCACCGCCCTGGCCCCGCGCGACGGCTCAGTCAACCCCGAGCAAGTCATGCGCAAGCTGCTGGGCGCCGGCGGGGATCTCTAGGTTACGGCGTTTTACCAAACGCCGTAACCGGCCGACGCTGCGCGCCGCCCAAGGCGACAATTTGTCATTCAAAAGGCGAGGCATGACCAGAAGGTCAATGCCTCGCCTTTTTCATGCCAACTTGTTCGCCCTGGACGTCGCTCGCTGTCCGTCCTCTACCTGCGGCGTTGCCTTGCTCCGGATACGGTAGGGTAGTCATTGGGGACGTTCTTAAATGACTAGTCGAAAGGGACACTCTTGCACCAAATCTGCCGGCCTACACCGGGCTCGTCCTTTGCTTTACCGAGATAAAGTGAACGTGCAGATTCGTAGCCCACTGGCAACTGTTCTATGGCACGATATTGAACGAATGTATGCTATGCGTCCAAATCTTTTGGGCAGAGTGGGAGACAGTATGGTCAAGCTGTACGAGGACGGCATCTACCTGCGCCGTGGCAGCGAGGTTGTGCCTGCGGCCGAGGCTGCCGAGCGTGGTATTACGCAGACGCCCGAGGATGCCAAGCGCGGCACCATCGCGTATTCGATCCTTCAGGCACACAATACGTCCGGCGACCCCGAGGCGCTCAAGATTCGCTTCGATGCCATGGCGAGCCACGACATCACCTTTGTCGGCATCATCCAGACGGCGCGCGCCTCGGGCATGGAGCAGTTCCCGCTGCCTTACGTGCTCACCAACTGCCATAATTCGCTGTGCGCCGTGGGCGGCACCATCAACGAGGACGACCACGTCTTTGGCCTCTCGGCCGCAAAGAAGTACGGCGGCATCTTCGTTCCGCCGCACATCGCCGTTATCCACTCCTTTATGCGTGAGAACTTCGCGGGCTGCGGCAAGATGATCCTGGGTTCCGACTCGCACACCCGCTACGGCGCTCTGGGCACTATGGCCGTGGGCGAGGGCGGCGGCGAGCTGGCAAAGCAACTGCTGCGCGACACCTACGACGTCGCCTATCCCGGCGTCGTCGCCATCTACCTCACGGGTGCCCCGCGCCCCGGCGTCGGCCCGCACGATGTGGCGCTCGCCATCATCCGCGCCGTCTTTGCCAAGGGCTACGTCAAGAACAAGGTCATGGAGTTTGTGGGCCCCGGCATCGCGAGCATGACGACCGACTACCGCAACGGCGTCGACGTCATGACCACCGAGACCACCTGTCTGTCGAGCATCTGGGCCACCGACGAGGACACGCACGCATTCCTGGCCATGCACGGCCGCGGCGACGACTACCGCGAGCTCAAGCCTGCCGATGTTGCCTACTACGACGGCTGCGTCGAGGTCGATCTGTCGAGCATCAAGCCCATGATTGCGCTGCCGTTCCATCCTTCCAACGGCTTTGAGATTGACGAGCTCAACGAGAACCTCGAGGACATCCTTCACGAGGTGGAGCTCGAGGCCGCTAAGATCGGCGAGGGCAAGACGCACTTTAGCCTGCTCGACAAGATCGTCGACGGCAAGCTGCACGTGCAGCAGGGCGTTATCGCCGGCTGCTCGGGCGGCAACTACGACTCCGTGGTCCAGGCTGCCCGCGTGCTCAAGGGCGCCAACACCGGCTGCGGCGAGTTCTCGCTGTCGGTCTATCCCACGAGCCAGCCCGTGGCACTCGAGCTTACACGCCGCGGCTATATCTACGACCTTATGGAGGCCGGCGCGATCGTGCGCACGGCATTCTGCGGCCCGTGCTTCGGTGCCGGCGACACGCCCGCCAACAACGGCCTGTCGATCCGCCACACTACGCGCAACTTCCCCAACCGCGAGGGCTCCAAGCCGGGCAATGGCCAGCTGAGCGCCGTGGCTCTGATGGACGCCCGTTCCATTGCGGCGACGGCTGCCAACGGCGGCATCCTGACGCCGGCGACCGACCTGCCCGAGGACACCTGGGACGAGGCTTGCGAGTACACCTTCGACGACGCGCCGTACAAGAAGCGCGTGTACTGGGGCTTTGGCAAGGCGGAGCCTGCCGACGAGCTGGTCGAGGGTCCCAACATCAAGCCGTGGCCCGCGATGGAGCCGCTCGGCGACGACATCCTGCTCAAGGTGTGTTCCAAGATCATGGACCCGGTCACCACGACCGACGAGCTCATTCCCTCGGGCGAGACGAGCTCCTTCCGCTCCAATCCGCTGGGCCTGGCCGAGTTTACGCTCAGCCGCCGCGACCCGGCCTACGTGGGCCGTTCCAAGGAGGTCGACGCCGTGGAGAAGCGCCGCGTTGCTGGCGAGTCCGCGGGCGACCTGGCGGCGCTCGATGCCGAGCTTGCCGGCGTGTTTGAGGCACTGGCGGGCGCGGGCGTCGCGGCCGATGCCAAGGCGACAGAATACGGCTCCATGCTCTATGCCAAGAAGCCCGGTGACGGTTCCGCTCGCGAGCAGGCCGCGAGCTGCCAGCGCGTGATCGGCGGCCTAGCCAACATCGTTCACGAGTACGCCACCAAGCGCTATCGCTCCAACGTGATGAACTGGGGCATGGTGCCCTTCCAGATGGAGACGGAGCCCAACTTTGAGGTGGGCGACTACGTCTTTGTGCCGGGTATCCGTGCCGCGCTCGATGGCGACCTCAAGAACATCGCCGCCTACGTGGTGCGCGCCGACGGTGCGGTCGAGCAGATTGAGCTCTACATTGCCGATATGACGGCCGAGGAGCGTGCCATCGTCAAGGCCGGCTGCCTGATCAACTACAACAAGTTCAAGGCCGCTGCCGAGTAACGCATTTAATTGTCCGCCCGGGGCTTACCCTTTCCCGCCCGCTCACGCGCTTCGCGAGGGTCGCGTTCGGGAAAGGGTAAGCCCCGGACTACATTTCTGCGTTCTCGTTGGGTCTTGAGGGACGCTAATAAATAGACTTGCTTGATGCCGCCTCTTTTTATTGGGGCGGCTTCTTTTTGGACCACCACAAAGGTGTCTGTCCGGCGGGTTCTTATTTCGATGGGGTCCAGGTTATCTCATCGTCAAATAGCCAAGTGCGTGCTGAGCCGCTGTCGCGCGCTGTCTGCGGATCGGGCTCGCAGGTTTGTTCGTAGGCATCCTCGGTACACCGATCCATAAAATCGACGACTGCCGTCTGGTCGCCTTCCATGACGTAGATCACGTTGCCATCCGAGATATAGACTCCCGGCCCTTCGTTGTCCACGTAGCCGGGGTCGTATGAGACGTTGCACAGTCTGCTCCCGTTTGCCGCATCGAGTTCAAGGGTCGAATGATACCCGCCATTCATTTGGCTATTCTTGGCTCGATATATTACGGCGCCGTACCACCGCTTAAACGTCTTGCCTTTGAGTAAACTGGTTGCCTTGCCGATAAGTTGCTCATCTTTGGTGTAGCGCCTGGCCCCAAGTTCGATACGGGGATAGTTGCTGACCCCAAGCGCTGCAGGCGTACCGTCAAAATCGACGGTGATCGAATCGGGTTTGACGATATCGGTGAGGACCTCGATGGGATAGCTTACGGTCTCAATCGCTGCCTGCGTTGCAGAGGCGGGGAGAAATGCGAGATAGATTATTCCTACGCCGACTGCGGTAATCGCAAACGCTAAGACGAGCAGGCCGATATAGGTGGAGCGTTTCACGGTGGGGCACCTCGCTTACAATATGCAATCATTAAGATAAATGATATCAGCTTGCGACAATATTCAAAAGCAAGCGACCGCCCGGAATGAGGGGGGGGCTGAAAGGCCCTATTGGGCTTCGATTTGGGGTCGCGAAACGTAGGCTGGGCTTGATGCCGCCTCTTATAATTGGGGCTGATTCTTCTCTGGACCACCACAAAGGGGACAGGCACCTTTGTGGTGGTTTGTATGTCATGAGAGCACTAAGAAAATCTTATATATAGAGACTTAGATTTATGTATAAGATCGCGCAAAGCTGGCAACAATACTTCTCGAACAACGTGAAGCCGCCCCGTAGGGCGGCCGCCCCAAGAGAGGTGATTCCATGAGAATCGATAAGCTAGCAATGACGTCGCGCGAGGCGCTGCAGACCGCCATGAGCACGGCTGCCGACGCGCAGGCCGGCGCGGTGGAGCCGATTCACCTGCTGTCCGCCCTGCTTGGTGCCGGCGAGCGCAATATCTCCGTGATCATCGAGCGCATCGGCGCCGATCCGGCCCAGCTTGCACGCTCCACACAAGATGCCATCGACCGCGCGCCCAAGGTTTCGGGCGAGGGCCAGCAGATGGGCCTGTCCAATGAGCTCGTCCGCGTCATCGAGAAGGCCGAGAAGAAGGCCACCAAGATGGGCGACAGCTTTGTGGTGACCGAGCATTTGCTGATGGCGCTTGCCGAGGACAAGGGCGAGGCGGGCCGCGTACTGCGCGACGCCGGCGTCACCAAGGAGCGTATCGAGCAGGTCTACGAGGAGCTGCGCGGCGACGACCGCGTGACGTCTGCCGAGGACAAGACCCAGTTTGAGGCGCTGGAGCAGTACGGCCGCAATATCTGCGACCTTGCCCGCGCCGGCAAGCTCGACCCGGTCATCGGCCGTACCGACGAGATTCGTCGTACCATCCAGGTCCTGTCCCGCCGCACCAAGAACAACCCCGTGCTCATCGGCGAGCCGGGCGTCGGCAAGACGGCCATCGTCGAGGGCATCGCCCAGCGTATCGTGGCCGGCGACGTGCCAAGCACCCTGCGCGACCGCGACCTTATCGAGCTCGACATGAGCGCGTTGGTCGCCGGCGCCAAGTACCGCGGCGAGTTCGAGGACCGCTTGAAGGCCGTGCTCAAGGAAGTGCAAAAGTCCGAGGGCAAGGTCATCCTGTTCATCGATGAGCTCCACACCATTGTGGGCGCGGGCGCTACCGAGGGCTCCATGGACGCTGGCAACATCCTTAAGCCGGCGCTTGCCCGTGGCGACCTGCATGCAATCGGCGCGACCACGCTCGACGAGTACCGCAAGTACATCGAGAAGGATGCGGCGCTCGCCCGTCGTTTCCAGACCGTAATGGTGAGCGAGCCTACCGTCGAGGACACCATCTCGATTCTGCGTGGCCTCAAGGAGAAGTACGAGATCTTCCACGGCGTGCATATCACCGATAGCGCGCTCGTGGCCGCCGCCGACCTCTCCGATCGCTACATCGCTGACCGCTTCCTGCCCGACAAGGCCATCGACCTGGTCGATGAGGCCGCAAGCCGCCTGCGCATGGAGCTCGACAGCATGCCGGTCGAGATCGACGCCACCACGCGTCAGCTCACCCAGCTGCAGATCGAAGAACAGGCGCTCATGAAGGAGACCGATGACGCCTCCAAGGAGCGTCTGGAAGCCCTGCGCCAGGAGATTGCCGAGGTCCAGGAAAAGCTCAACGTGCAAAAGGCCGGCTGGCTCAACCAAAAGAACGCCATCGACCACGTGCAGGAGCTTAAGGGCCAGCTTGACGAGGCCAAGAGCGAAGAGGAGCGCGCGACGCGCAACGGCGACCTGGGCCGTGCGTCCGAGCTGCGCTTCTCCGTGATTCCGGGCTTGCAGCAGCAGATTCAGGAGTCCGAGGCCGCGCTCGAGGCACAAAAGGAGCAGGACGGTGAGGGTCTCAACGAGCAGGTGACCTCCGACGAGATTGCCGAGGTCGTGAGTGCCTGGACCGGCGTGCCCGTGTCCAAGATGATGCAGGGCGAGCTCGACAAGCTCAAGGGCCTGGAGGGCGAGCTGCATAAGCGCGTCATCGGTCAGGACGAGGCCGTGTCCGCTGTGGCCGCGGCCGTGCGCCGCAGCCGTGCGGGACTCTCCGATCCGGACAAGCCCATCGGCAGCTTCTTCTTCCTGGGCCCCACCGGCGTGGGCAAGACCGAGCTCGCCAAGGCGCTGGCCGAGTGCCTGTTCGATGACGAGCGCGCGCTCGTGCGTATCGACATGTCCGAGTATATGGAGAAGTTCAGCGTCCAGCGTCTGATCGGGGCGCCTCCGGGATACGTAGGCTACGACGAGGGCGGCCAGCTCACCGAGGCCGTGCGCCGTCGTCCGTACTCCGTGATCTTGCTCGACGAGATGGAGAAAGCTCACCCGGATGTCTTTAACGTGCTGCTGCAGGTGCTCGACGATGGCCGTCTAACCGATGGCCAGGGTCGCCAAGTGTCCTTCAAGAACACGATTATCATCATGACGAGCAACGTGGGCTCTAAGGCCATCGCCGATCTTTCGGGCAAGGACGAGGAAGAGATGCGCCACCAGGTCGATGCGGCCATGGCTCAGACCTTCCGCCCCGAGTTCCTCAACCGCATCGACGATATCGTGGTGTTCCATCCGCTCGGCATGGCGCAAATCGAAAAGATCGTCGATATCCAGCTTGCCGACGTCCGCGCGCGTCTTGCCAAGGAGCGCATGACGCTTGCCATCACCCCGGCGGCCAAGCAGATGCTCGCCGTGGGTGGCCTGGACCCCGTGTTCGGTGCCCGTCCGCTCAAGCGCCTGGTCCAGCGCGAGGTCGTGGACGCCATCGCCGCCGCCATCATCGACGGCACGGTGCGCGAGGGAGATCAGGTGACGGTCGATGTCGACAAGGACGGTGCTTTTACCGTCGTGTGCGACAACACGCCGGCGGCCACCTACGAGGTCCCCGACGCCGAGTAGATTTTTGGGATATGCCTTAAAATCTACCAGTCGTCTCTAAACACCAAGGGCGGCGGATCCAATTGGGTCCGCCGCCCTTTTTCGTGCGACAATCGATGGTACTGATCGTGAGTACATGGTAAGGAGATGCGCAGATGAAAAACGAGAACGAGACGAATGCACCGGCGACCGATGCCGCACCCGCCGCACCCAAGCCTGCGCCTAAGCCGGCACCCAAGCCGCGCGACCCCTATATCCGCGCCGAGAACGAGGATGACGACGGCTACGATCCCTACAGCGATCGCCGCCCCGAGCGCGAGCCCCTCTTCGAAGCCGACCCCTGGCGCTAAGTAGCTCATTTGGGACGGGGCTTTTTTAGCTCCTTTTGCCGCCCTACCTGCCCGATGATTTATCTTTGCCCCAGCCGTTCGATATCTTTCGGGGGAGCGGCAGCGGAAAAACTTGCTTAGCTACTAATCAAGATGCACATCAATCTTGCTTATCTGCTAATCAAGATTTGGGACGGGGTAGCTAAAAGCCCCCGTCTCAAAAAGACTGCTCTGGGTTGTGGGCGGCTAGTCCTGGGCCTTGATGCTCGGCAGGAGGATCTGGGCGAGGTAGTCGCACTCGAGCTTGGTGGCAGCGCTAGCCTTGCCGTCTTTGCCGACCAGCACGTTCTTGATCTGGCTGTAGGTGTAGCGGTTGCCGGTCGTGAGCTCGACAAGCTCAATGGCCGTGTCCATGGGGTAGGTCGACACGGGATTCTGCGTCCGTCCGTTGATGGTCTGGGGCACCACGTACGGATAGGCGGGGCCGCTGGCGTAGACGGTATAACCGTTGCCTAGGTTGGCCGCACCCAAAACCGTATCGCCTTCATCGGGCGTAAAGCTCTCGCCCTCGCGCACCGCGACGAGCGTCACAATCGGCGTATCGCTGTCGCCGGCAAGATAGATGCATAGCGTGCTGCCATTTTGCCAAGTCTCGACCTTGCCGTACCACTCGACGGGGATATCGAGCTGGTAGAGGTCGGTTGCCTTGTGACGGGCGTCGGCATCACGGGCCGCCTGTGCCTTTTGCGCGCTCACGGCATTGACGGCGGCGTCGCGCCGCGCGGTTGCCGCCTGCTGGAGCACCTTGGCGGTGGCGGAGGAGCTCGCGCCTCCCTCCTCGGCATATTTAGCGGCGGCATCGATCTGGTCGTCGGTTACCGTGTCGGCCGAAGGCACCTTGAGCTTAAAGGTGACCTGGGCACTTAAATCCTGTCCATCGCTCTTAACGGTGACCTGCGTCTTGGTGGTCGGGACGGTATAGATGGTGCCGTCGGCCGCGATGGGGGAGGCAGCGATGGAGAGCGTGTAGTCACCGGGTAGTAGTTTGATGCCACGGCCGTGCTCGTCAACATAGAGTGTTTCGCTTACGGAGGATCCGTCAGAATCCTGGCCATTCACCTGTACGGGAATCTTGGAGCCGGTGGAACAGTCGAGCCCCGCGGCATGTACGCCAATCTGCACCGACATCATCGTGTGGGCATTGGCGGCGACAGCGGCAGCCTGCTCTTGCTGATATCCGTTCCAGGCAGCATAGCCTGCACCACCGGCGACGAGCGCGACGGCCACGACACCGGCGACCATCAGATTGCGGCGCTTGGGCGACATCTTGCGATGGCGAACCTCGGCCTCGCGTGCCGAGGGGACGGACGGAAGGGGAATATCGCCCATGGCGATGGTCTCGTCCACGGCTGGTGCGGAACCCAGGCCAGGAAGCTCGCGGGTCAGCGAATCCTCGGCCGGCAAGCTGTCGAGCAAGACGGTTTCCTCGCCCGTGTCGGATTCGAGCTGATTGCCGGCCTCGCTTTCGGTGTCTTCGTGACCTGCCTCATCTTCGGCAG
Organism: Collinsella sp.; assembly: GCA_019414325.1. GTDB lineage: Bacteria > Actinomycetota > Coriobacteriia > Coriobacteriales > Coriobacteriaceae > Collinsella. The sequence goes on from DXMG01000009.1 coordinate 44,359, forward strand.
GCTCAACGTCGTCTGCATCCTGATCATCGGACTGCGCCTCGGCTTCCGGCTCATCCTGCACACCAACGCCCGAATCGTCAAACGCAATCTCATCGAGTGAAATCCGGTCTAAGCTCTCCAAGGCCTCAGCGCAAGCTTCTGCATCTTGGGTCGCATCCTCTTGGCCCATCGTCTCATCTTTCATATATCCCCCAAGCTCAATATCGGGACAACAATGTACCCAAAAACAAGGTCATATAGAGCTGTCAGGCGATCGGAAATCTGATTTTATCTGTGCGAGAGGTTTTGAATGTGTGTGCGAATGGAATATGTGCGTGAATGCGCGCAACAACAAAAAGCCCCGGAAAGCGGGCGAATCGCTTTCCGGGGCTGCGCATGACGCGCGATTGCGGTATCGGCTAAGTTTGCCTACATTCAAATGTGGACGGAATAAACATGTTACTCGGCGTGCGCGTAATCCACCTTGGCGCGGCGGGCGGTGGCCTTCTCCCAATCGCTGGTGCCCTCAAAGACATCCTGCTTGTAGGGATTGCGGCCGAGCTTCTTGGCGCGGTAGGCGATGTAGATGATCGCGGCGATGTTGGCGACCAGTGCGGCGATCGAGACCGCAGTAGCGGCGCCGGGGTCGAGCGTGGAGTGGGTCACAAAGATGGACTCCTCCTGGAAGAACGGGAACACCTGGGCAAACATGCACCAAATGGCCAGCGTAAAGGCGCGGTTCTGGATCCAGCCGCCCTTGTTCCAGATAAAGGCGGCGACGGTGGGCGCCAGCAGCAGCGCAAAGCCGCAGAACCAGGAGTGGGTGGGCAGGCAGTTGTAGGTGTAGCAGAAGTTCCAGATATCGTAGGCGATGATGTAGACCCAGGTCATATCGGGCCACAGCATGTCGGTCTGATCCTCGGAGGCGTAGACGCTCCACCAACCGGTCATGCAGAAGATGTTGATGATACCGGCGATGCCGTTGAACACGTTGTTCCAGCCGGCCAGCTGCGTGGCGCCCTCGGAGGTGACCCAAGTGGACTGGCCCAGGACAAAGAAGTGATAGGCGCTCTCGAAGTCGGACACGACGGCGATCATGATGTTGATGGCGACGATCACAAACGGCCACGCGCGGAACCAATGCGCCTTGCCGATCTTTCCCCACTGGTACTTAATGGCAATGAAGCCCCAGCAACCGGCGAGCGCCGCGTATACCTTGGCGTAGTGGAACCAGCTGTTCTGGTACACATGGGTGGGGTTGGTGAGCGCCCACTCGGCACCCTGTGAGACGCCGATGGCGATGGCGACGCAGTAGATGGTCATGGCCAGCGGAGCCACGCCAAAGATGATTGCCGCGCCCAGCTTGGTGCGGCGGCCGACTTCGTTGAGCACGATCAGGCCAATAAAGACCATGGCCCAGCCGGCCCAGTGGATAAGGGTATCGCTACCCCAAACATCGAACAGCATGCTGCTCTCCATTCACACGCCCGCGGCCCCTCTTCTGATCGCGGGCAGTTTGGCCAAATGTCGTCAGTTCTGGGGCTTGCGCTCCGGATACTTGGCGGTATAGCCCTCGATGTGGAGTGTCGAGGCGATGATTTCCTTGACCGTCTCGTCGGGCACATCGGGGTGTGTGCGGATATACATCAACAACCCCATGATGAGGGTGTAGAACGTCTCGTAGACATGGTCGATGCGTAGCTCATGATGGGCGACAAAATCCACCACGGTGGTGTCGCAGATATACTGCGCCACGCGCTGGACCACGTTGTGCAAAAAGCCGCCGTAGAGCGCACCGCTGCTCGAGGTGAGCGTGCTCGGCAGCTCGTGGCCGCTCACGACCAGACGCTTAAAGAGCGGGGCGACGGTGTCGAGCGCGCCTTCGATATCACCGACGGTGCGGCCGGCGTTCCACCGCTCGAGCTCGGAGATAAAACCGTCGATTGCCTCGTCCATGACAGCGGTGACGGCGGCGTCCATATCAGCAAAGTAGTGGTAGAACAATGAGCGCGTGCAGCCGGCTCGCTTGGTCACGGCCGATACCGAAAGATGAGACACGCCCAGCTCGGAGCTCACGGTGCGCACGGCGGCGAGGATCTCGCGACGGCGTTCGTCGCCCGTCAAGCGCTTTGCCGCGCTATCGGATGCGGGGACGGCATCGACCACAGAGGTATCTGCTGTGTTGTCGCCCATGTTTTGCCGCCTTTCATCCTCTTTTGCCTGACCGTTCACCTAACAGTCTTGAATATTGTTGACGGTTCGTCAATACTATTTTTGACACAATGTCAACAATGGCGGGTGAACGGCATGGGGCATGCCCGACCTGCAAAAAAAGAGGGGCGCTGCGGCCTCGTCGGGCTGCGGCAAGAGAAGGGACAACCATGATTCTCAACGGACCGGGAATTAGCTACACCGAGCCCGATATCGGTTCGGAGTTCGTGCCGCCGCTGCCGGAGCATCCGCGCGAGGCAATTGTCAAGCTGTGCGAGCACTGCACCAACCGTCTGCTGCATCGCGACGAGCTGCTGGGCTACGAGTACTGGTCGTTTGCCGAGGCCGCAACCGACGAGCAGGCCGAAGTGCTCTGCAAGATGAAGATGCGCCGTCCCTATACGCTGCCTGAGATGGTCAAGCTCACCGGCATGCCCGAAGCCGATATCGAGAAGATGCTCGACGACATGAGCTACACGGGTCTGCTCGAGTACAACTGGGAAAACCCCGAGCGCGCCAAGCAGTGGGTGCTGCCCATGCTGGTGCCGGGTTCCGCCGAGTTCCTCAACATGCGCGTGAGCCAGCTCGAGGAGCACCCGGTCTATGCCAAGTTCTTTGAGCAGGCGTCCAAGGGACCGCTGTCCAAGGCCACGCCGGTGGTGCCGCCCGGTGGTGCTGGCATCGGCATGCATGTCATTCCGGTCGAGAAGGCTATCGACGCCGCGAGCACCTCGGTGCCGATCGAGCATATCGAGCATTGGCTCGACAAATACGATGGCAAATATGCCGCTAGCACCTGCAGCTGCCGCGCGAGCCGTCGCGTGATGGGTGAGGGCTGCGCCGACGACCCCGCCGACTGGTGCATTGCCGTGGGCGATATGGCCGACTATGTGGTTGAGACCGACCGCGGCCATTACGTGACCCGCGACGAGGTTTACGACATCCTGCGCCAGGCCGAGGACAACGGCTTTGTGCACCAGATCACCAATATCGACGGCGAGAACAAGATCTTCGCCATCTGCAACTGCAACGTCAACGTGTGCTACGCCCTGCGCACCTCGCAGCTGTTCAACACGCCCAACCTGTCGCGCTCGGCCTATGTCGCCAAGGTCGAGAAGGACAAGTGCGTGGCCTGCGGTCGCTGCGTTGAGGTGTGTCCGGCCGGCGCCGCCAAGCTGGGCCAGAAGCTCTGCAGCAAAAAGGCCGGCGGACAGGTGCCCGAGTATCCGCGCCAGGAGCTGCCCGATGCCACCAAGTGGGACCACACCAAGTGGTCGCCCAACTACCGCAACGACAACCGCATCGAGACGCATGAGTCCGGCACCGCTCCCTGCAAGACGGCCTGCCCCGCGCACGTTGCCGTTCAGGGCTATTTGAAGCTCGCGGCTCAGGGTCGCTACGACGAGGCCCTAGCACTCATTAAGCGCGAGAATCCGCTGCCCGCTATCTGCGGCCGTGTGTGCAACCGCCGCTGTGAGGATGCCTGCACTCGCGGCCGTGTGGACGCCGCCGTGGCTATCGACGAGGTCAAGAAGTTCATCGCTCAGCGCGATCTGGATGCCGCGACCCGCTATGTCCCGCACGTGGTGACGCCGACGCGCGCTGGCGGTTTCGATCAGAAGATCGCCATCATCGGTGCCGGTCCGGCCGGCCTGTCCTGCGCTTTCTACCTGGCCGAGAAGGGCTACAAACCTGTCGTGTTCGAGAAGAACGAGCGCCCGGGCGGCATGCTCACCTACGGCATTCCCAGCTTTAAGCTGCAGAAGGACGTCATTGAGGCCGAGGTCGAGGTCATTCGCCTGATGGGTGCCGAGTTTCGCTATGGCGTGGAAGTCGGTCGCGACGTGACGCTCGACGAGCTGCGCGCGCAGGGCTTTAAGGCCTTCTACGTTGCCATTGGCTGCCAGGGCGGCCGCCTTGCCGGCATTCCGGGCGAGGATGCCGAGGACGTGACCGTGGCCGTCGACTTCCTTCGCGAGGTTAACAGCGGCAAGATCGATACCCTGTCCGGCCGCACCATTGTAGTGGGCGGCGGCAACGTGGCCATCGACGTTGCCCGCAACGCCTGCCGTCTGGGCTCTGAGCATGTTGAGATGTTCTGCCTGGAGAGCGAGGCCCAGATGCCCGCCAGCGAGGAGGAGCGTCGCGAGGCCGTTGAGGACGGCGCTCACATCAGCTGCGGCTGGGGCCCCAAGGAGATTCACCTGGACGAGGCCGGTCGTGTGTGCGGTATCACCTTCAAGCGCTGCACGCGCGTCTTTGACGACGAGGGCCGTTTTGCGCCCGAGTACGACGAGAACGATCTGCGCCGTGTCGATGCCGACCGTGTCGTCATGTCGATTGGCCAGTCCATTGTGTGGGGCGACCTGCTGGCTGGCTCCAAGGTGGAGCTCGGCCGCGGCCAGGGTGCCCTTGCCGATCCCCAGACTTACCAGACCGCCGAACCCGACATCTTTGTGGGCGGCGACGTCTACACCGGCCCCAGCTTTGCCATCGACGCTATCGCCGCCGGCCACGAGGCCGCGGTGTCCATCCATCGCTTTGTGCAGCCGGGCTCCACGCTCACCATCGGCCGCAATCAGCGCCGCTACACCGCGCTCGACCGCGACGACGTTGTGCTCGAGAGCTACGACAACGCGAGCCGCGAGGTTGCGCATGTGGACCGCCAACGCGAGAAGGCTGCGCCGTTTAGCGAGTATGTTGAGACCTTTACCGAGGAGCAGGTGCGCGCCGAGACCGCCCGCTGCCTGGGCTGCGGCGCCTCGATCGTCGACCCTAACAAGTGCATCGGCTGCGGCCTGTGCACCACCAAGTGCGCGTTTGACGCTATCCATCTGTATCGCGACCGCCCCGAGTGCTCCACGATGGTCAAATACGAGCAAAAGCTCCCAAGCCTGGGCAAGTACGCGCTCAAGCGCGCCATCAAGATTAAGTTCGGTCGCAAGTAAGTAGCCATAACGGGAACGGCGGAAGAAAAAGTGCATGAATTGGGGATCGTCTATCACATCATTCGCGATGTCGAGAACGTGGCGCGCGCCAATGGCGTGCGTCGCGTTTCGAGCGTCACGCTGCTGCTGGGCGAGGTCTCGGGCGTCGTTCCCGACTTGCTACTCGACGCTTGGCGCTGGGCAGCAGATAAAAAGCCTATCGCGCAGGGCGCGGAGCTTATCGTGGAGCCCGTCGAGGCCGTGACACATTGCGAGGCGTGCGGCCGCGACTACGCGACGGTCGAGCACGGCAAGACCTGTCCCCATTGCGGTAGCGGCGAGACATACCTGCTGCAGGGCCAAGAGGTCATGATCAAACAGATCGAGACCCCCGACGAGGACCCGGCAGACGCTGCTCCTGACGGCCTCTCCGACGTCCCCGACGCCGTCGACGCCGCCAACCCCCTCCACATCGCCTAGGATTCCCTATAAGTTGCGGTGAAATAGTTCCTAAATTCAGCCTTCTGGCTCTTAAACAAGAACTATTCCACCGCAACTATTTTGAGTGGTTTCATAGACCATAAGTCACGAAAATAGTCAAGCCATGTCTGTTTAAACAAAATAGCGGCAGTACAAGCGCATTCGCGCTTGCCTAAAATCGATATTAATGAACAGCCTGCTTGTATCTGTAAAATGCATGGCTTGATGAGCGACGCCTTGTCGTGTAATGAGTCAAAAAGCAGTAACGTAATCAACTTGTAACAAACCTAGACGTTTAAACAAATAATCCAACCTTTTGCGGATTTAGCTATAATTCCACAAACCAAACAGCTATACTCCTTTCATGTCGTGTAGGAAATACGTAGACAAAAAGGAGGTTATGTGATGGTAAGTATTGTTCTTGCTAGCCACGGGGACTTGGCAGCTGGAATCAAGCAGACGGGCTCGATGGTCTTTGGCGATCAGCCGTCTGTTGCCGTGGTCTCGCTCGAGCCGAGCATGGGCCCCGACGACTTCCGTGCCAAGGTCGAGGAAGCAATCGCTTCCTTCGAAGACCAGGAGCAGGTGCTCTTCCTCGTTGATCTGTGGGGCGGCACGCCGTTCAACCAGATCAGCGGGCTCATCGAGGGCCACGATTCCTGGGCTATCGTCACCGGTGTCAACCTGCCTATGCTCATCGAGGCATATTCGCAGCGCTTTGACGCAAAGAACACTGCGCATGCGATCGCAAAACATCTCGTGACTGAGGCTAAGGCTGGCGTGCGCGTCAAGCCCGAGTCTCTGGAGCCCGAGGAGAAGAAGCCGGCTGCGGCCGCCGCTGCTCCTGCAGGCGCCATCCCTCCGGGAACGGTCATCGGCGACGGGCACATCAAGATTGCCCACGTCCGTATCGACACCCGTCTGCTTCATGGTCAGGTGGCCACCACGTGGACCAAGCAGATCAACCCCAACCGCATCATCGTGGTTTCCGACGGCGTTGCTCACGATGAGCTCCGTAAGACCATGATCGAGCAGGCTGCCCCTCCGGGAGTCCATGCCAACGTCGTGCCCATCAAGAAGATGGCCGAGGTCGTCAAGGACACGCGCTTTGGTGACACCAAGGCCATGCTGCTCTTTGAGAACCCGCAGGATCTGCTCAAGGCCATCGAGGCCGGCGTCGACATCAAGGAAGTCAACATCGGTTCCATGGCTCACTCCAAGGGCAAGGTCGTCGTCACCAACGCCGTCGCTATGGGCGATGACGACGTCAAGACTCTCGAGGCCCTCAAGGCCAAGGGCGTCAAGTTCGAGGTCCGCAAGGTTCCTTCGGATGCTTCCGAGGATCTCGACGCCATGTTGAAGAAAGCTAAGGCCGAACTGGCCGCTCAAGCATAGTAAAGGAGGGTCCGATACATGTCTGCAATCACTATTCTGCTTGTTGCGATTGTCGCGTTGCTTGCCGGTATGGAAGGCATTCTGGATGAGTTCCAGTTCCATCAGCCGCTCGTGGCATGCACGCTTATCGGTCTCGTAACCGGTCACCTTCAGGAGGGCATCCTCCTGGGCGGTTCGCTCCAGATGATGGCCCTTGGCTGGGCTAACGTCGGCGCCGCCGTCGCGCCTGACGCCGCTCTGGCCTCGGTCGCTTCTTCGATCATCATGGTGCTCGCCCTCAACGGCGGCGCCACTGATTCGGCCAAGGCCGTTACCGCGGCCATCGCCGTCGCCGTCCCGCTGTCGGTCGCTGGTCTGTTCCTGACCATGATCTGCCGTACCATTGCTACCGCTATCGCTCACGCCATGGACGGTTGCGCCGAGAAGGGCGACTTCTCCGGCATCGAGCGCTGGCAGTACGCTGCCATCCTCATGCAGGGCCTTCGTATCGCCATCCCGGCAGTACTTCTGTGCATCATCCCGGCCGAGGCCGTTACCAACGCGCTTAACGCTATGCCCGACTGGCTGTCCGGCGGCATGGCTGTCGGCGGCGGCATGGTCGCTTCCGTCGGTTACGCCATGGTCATCAACATGATGGCCACCAAGGAGACCTGGCCGTTCTTCATCCTCGGCTTTGTCCTTGCTGCCATCCCTCAGCTCACGCTGATCGCCCTTGGCCTCATCGGCATCTCCCTTGCCCTCATCTACCTTGGCCTTAAGGATCTGGCCAAGCAGGGTGGCGGCATGGGCGGTGGCTCCGGCGACCCGCTCGGCGACATTCTGAACGATTACGAGTAGGAGGGGAGTGATACATATGGCAGAGAACAAGATTCAGCTCACCAAGGCTGACCGCAAGAAGGTTTGCTTCCGTCATCAGTTCCTTCAGGGCTCGTGGAACTACGAGCGTATGCAGAACGGCGGCTGGTGCTTCGCAATGATCCCTGCGATCAAGAAGCTCTACACCAGCAAGGATGACCAGATTGCCGCTCTTAAGCGCCACCTGGAGTTCTATAACACCCACCCCTATGTTTCCGCCCCCGTCATTGGCGTTACCCTCGCTCTCGAGGAGGAGCGCGCCAACGGTGCCCCGATTGACGACGTCGCCATCCAGGGCGTCAAGGTCGGTATGATGGGCCCGCTCGCCGGTGTCGGCGACCCCGCCTTCTGGTTCACCCTTCGCCCGATTCTGGGTGCTCTGGGCGCTTCCTTGGCCCTGTCCGGCAGCATCGCCGGTCCGCTGCTGTTCTTCTTCGCGTGGAACATCATCCGTTACGCCTTCCTGTGGTACACGCAGGAGTTTGGCTACAAGGTCGGCTCCTCCATCGCCAAGGACCTCTCCGGCGGTCTGATGGGCAAGGTCACCGAGGGTGCTTCCATCCTGGGTATGTTCATCATCGGCGCCCTGGTCGAGCGCTGGGTGTCCATCTCCTTCACCCCGGTCGTCTCCAGGGTCACGCAGTCTGCTGGCGCCTTTATCGACTGGGCTAGCCTGCCCTCCGGTTCCGAGGGTATCAAGGAAGCGCTGACGATGTATAACTCCATCGGTGCTAACGCCCTTGATCAGGTGAAGGTCACCACGCTTCAGGCCAACCTCGATCAGCTCATCCCCGGCCTTGCCGCCGTGTGCCTGACCCTGCTGGTCTGCAAGCTCCTCAAGAAGAAGGTCAGCCCGATCGTCATCATCCTGGCTCTCTTCGCCATCGGCATCATCGGTCGCGTCTGCGGCTTCATGTAAGCACGTTTCGGCTTAAGACCGAGAATTGCTAGGCAAGGGCTTTTGAGCCATTGAAACGGACCGCACCCGGTGGGTACACTGGATGCGGTCCGATTGTTTTATTTGGAGGGCGAGGCGCGCATGGCGCAATCTCAGAACAGCACGGTCGATCTGGCAACGCCGGCAACCTGCCTGATGGGGCTTACCAGCCACGGCAACGTGATGGTGGGCAATAAGGCGTTCGAGTATTACAACGAGCGCAATCCCGAGGATTATATTCAAATCCCGTGGGATGAGGTCGACTATATTGCCGCCGAGGTTTTACGCGGCACCAAGAAGATCACGCGTTTTGCCATCTTCACCAAGGACAACGGTCACTTTACGTTTTCGACGCGCGACGACAAAGAGACGCTTCGTGCTGTCCGCAAGTACGTCGACGAGGATAAGCTCGTGCGTTCGCCCGACTTTATCGATGTGACGGCCAAGGGCGCCAAGAGCATCCCCTCCGTTATCAAAAACCTCTTCCACAAAGGTAACTAGTCATTAAAGAGCGCCCCCCAAAGTGGGACGCAGTTTCCCATGGGGCTCGATTGGGAAAGTGCATCCCAGTTCGAGCGCCGATTCCGGGATGTAGTTTCCGGAACGGGGTCGTTTGGGAAACCGTGTCCCGTTTCGAGCCGAAATTCTGGGACACAGTTTCCAGCGAGGTCCCATTGGGAAAGTTTGACCCAGAATTTGCCTGGATAGTGGGACACACTTTCCGGAGGGCTGTTCCACCGCAACTTCGAAGAGTGGCTATACGCTGTATTACAACGGCGTAAATCTGCTACACTAGTACAACATGCCTCCGTAGCTCAGGGGATAGAGCACCGCTCTCCTAAAGCGGGTGTCGACGGTTCGAATCCGCCCGGGGGCACCAGAAAAATCGCAGGTCAGGAGTTAATTTTGCTTCTGACCTGTTCTGGTTTTAGGGTTAAGAACTGCTTTTGTTTGTAAATCTGGTAAGTAAATAATTTAACTTACCGAGTTTTCCACTGAAAACAGGAAATCACCATTTTGGGGATAAAAAGTTTTCAACAGCCGTTAGTCGGTTCCATTTTGGTGAATCGCTTCCTCAATTTGGGTAAAAAATTTCACCATTTTGATGATTCGGCTGCTTTGAGTTTTGATAAAAACGCCTGTTCAGAAGCTTGCGCTATACCCATTTTGGTGAAACCAATTAATAGAGAAATATACTATAAAGATATAGGGACGGCGATGCCGTCCTCTTCGCTCGCGAAGCTCGCTGCGCGGCCACGTACCGTGTCCTTGCCGCCGGCTACGCCGTCGATTGATTCGCTCACTGCGTTCGCTGATTTATTGACCAATCCGTTTTATCGGTGACAACAGTCATCAGCGCAGCAATTGACATGTTGAATCCATTGGCAATTTTACAAAGGTTTGAAAGACTGACATTTCTTCGTCCGACTTCAATGCTCGCGTAGTAGGAACGATCCATCTCAATCAAATTGGCGAACTGCTCCTGGCTGTACCCGAGTCCAGCGCGGAGCTCTTTGCATCTCATGCCGAATGATTTCTGAAGCGTCTTCGTATCCATGACAAAAAGAGTCATGGATTGTTGTATTTATGCCAACGGACTATATACAACAATCCCTGTTAAGGCGCATTGTTAGCGCCGGGCGATTTTAGCCGCTAATAGTCAAACTATTTTGACCAATCC